>CAMNGO010000275.1 GCA_946538445.1 uncultured Lachnospiraceae bacterium | reverse complement strand
GTTATACCGAAACATTGATTATCCCGAATCCCCTCAACAAGACGCGTAGTTGTACTGATTTGCCGGAAAAGATTCGGGATAATATTTTGCTCCTGTTACTCTCTTCAGCTATTAAGATTCTGATCCTATAGCAAAGATTCGGTATAACTTTTTCTCTTACAGACCGTACAGTTTCTTCAAAATTTCTTCATCACTGACCGTATAAACTTCTGCCCCGACAGTGCCTGCATCAGAAGTACCCATGGCTGCTTCGATCGCTTTCCTCTTATGTTCCGTATCAGCATGTGCATAGATCAACGTAGTAGCCAGCTGAGAGTGGCCAAGCCACTGGGAAACAAGTGTCAGATCCATCCCATGCTGGTACAGATGCATAGCACGACTATGTCTCCAGAGATGAGGATGCACGTTATCAGGAACATCTCGGCATTTTTCCTGGGCTCTTGCTACATATTTCTGAAGCCGGATTCTGACTGTGTCATCACACATCTTAGACCGGATCCCTTTACGCTCCACATAAAACAGATAATCCGTGGACTCCTCCATGACTCCCGTATGAAATATTTTCAGATAATTTCTGATATGTATGACGGTTTCTTTCATCAGTGGGACAATCCGGATTTTATTCCCTTTTCCATGAAGCGTCACCGTCGGAGTGCCGCTAAGACGAAGGTCACAGATACGAAGATCCAGTAATTCCTGGATTCGTGCACCGGTATCATAAAGCATAATCATAAGGAACTGATCTCTGTGCTCTATTCGAATCGAGATATTGGGAGCTTCCATCAGAGCCTTCACCGCTTCCTCAGTCATATAGTCAACTTTCCCAAACGGATCATTTTTCTGTACCCGGATGGCTGCAAGGTGACTGCTCTGTTCCATATATTCCGGCCTGCAGGCTGATGCGTAATCAAAGAACGCCCGGATGGCTGCAAGCCGGTTGTTCCTGGTTGCCGGTTTCGCTCCTTGTTCTGTTGTCAGCCAGTCAAGATAGCTGTTTACCATATCATAGTCCAGCATCTTCATTGTGACCTTAGACAATGGAACCTTTTTTTTCTTTGCAGCAAAGTCAAGGAACTGATTCCAGACTGTGCGGTAGGTTTTCACTGTATTGGGGCTGGACTTCCTCTGTGTAGGCAGGTACACAAGAAAGAAGTTCTTGATTAAAGTAAAGAGCTGTTCGTCCTTTACTCGCACCATAATTCTGCCCTTGGAAGAATCCGCCCTATACTTTCCCAGTCAATTCCTGCCGATTTGACCAGGTTTTCAGGAAGCAGATGAATATAATACGCCGTTGCTTCCAACTGTTTATGTCCCATGTATGCCTGTAGATAAGAGAGACGTGAACTCAGATCCCTCTCCTCATCCAACCATCGATTTAAAATAGCGGTGGCAAAACGGTGGCGCAGATCATATACTCTTACGGAGGGAAGCAGGTCTTTCGGAACGTCCGGTTTTGATGCCGCAAAGGCTTTCTTAAACTTCCCCTGCATCCAGGCGGCGGTGTACGGACCGCCATTTTGAGTAGGAAAGAAATATTCACTGTCCGGCCGCGCAGCATCCCGCATAGCTGCATAGGAGCGGGCAAGTGCAGTCATGTCATCAGACATAACTACAGTCCTGCTCCTGTGACGCTTGGAATCCACAATTCGGAGTTCCCCAGAATTCAGATCGACCTCAGTTCTCCTGATATTCCTTCCTTCACCTGGACGAAGTCCGCAAGTATACGTCATACGGAAATAAGTGCTGAGGACCATAGAGGCAAGAGGGTCTCTTTTCGGAGTCAGACAATCGATTTCCTGAAAAAGGTTTTCAAGCTCACCATCGGTGAAAAGATAGGGAACAAAGATGCTTCTGCCAGTGGTAAATTTCTCCGAAATTACAAAAGCCTCTTTTCCGACAGCACATTGGTAGCGACCAAAGCTCCTCGCAAAAGTTACCATTGCATGGATGATATTCCCCTGGTTAGAACGGTGAGTTTTCAACCAGTTCAAAACGATAGGTTCTGTGAGTGTTGTTTCATCCGGATACTTCCAGACACAGAAGCGGTCAAAGTCATGTGCTCTATCAAGATATGTAGACTCGGAGTACCTGAGGGACACTTTCAGGTCAATCATGTCATCCAGGTCTTTGGAAAAACCGCTGATAAAGTTCCGCTTCATTTCAGTCCCTCCCTCTTGACTTCGATGCCCTTGAAATCAAGGGCACATTCCTTCAAATTACGGATATCAAGAGAAAGATACTGCCTTGCTGAGTGCACATTCGTATGACCGAGAATCTGGGAGATTGTGGTCAGCGGCGTGCCTGCTTCAATCATCTTCTTGGCAAAGCGCCTGCGGAGCCCGTGGAACCCTTTTCCATCAAAAGGGACACGGCGGATTCCCGCTTTTTTCTGGTATTTTCTGAACATATCCCCAACCGTTACCGCGTCCATGAGTGCCCGAATCGGTGCCATTACGCTAAGAAATACTTCCGGGCAAGCAGAAGTCGGTCGCGCTGTCAGGA
>CAMNGO010000274.1 GCA_946538445.1 uncultured Lachnospiraceae bacterium | reverse complement strand
TGTTGACCTTGGTGATTACCACAAAGAGGAATTCGGCACAGAGGTTCTGGTTGCACTGGATCAAAAGTTTATCGGTTATGTTGTGATTTCGGATACGATCAAGGAGGATGCTGCGTCTGCAATTAAGAGCGTGAAAGAACTGGGTATCAAGACGGTTATGCTGACCGGTGATGCCGAAGATAGCGCAAGAGCAGTTGCAGAAGCAACCGGTGTGGATGAGATTCATGCCAAGCTGCTTCCGGAAGATAAGCTGACACGGCTGAAGGAAATTCGTGAGAAAGACGGCGCTGTGATGTTTATCGGCGATGGCATCAATGATGCACCGGTTCTGGCCGGGGCTGATGTGGGCGCTGCCATGGGCAGCGGAGCCGATGCAGCGATTGAGGCGGCTGATGTGGTCTTCATGAATTCTGAGATGAATGCCATTCCCGAGGCCTTGAGCATTGCCAGAATGACTAACAGAATTTCCTGGCAGAATGTATATTTTGCCCTGGCTATCAAGATTATCGTAATGATTCTTGGCCTGGTAGGATTTGCCAATATGTGGCTGGCTGTATTTGCAGATACAGGAGTTTCCGTACTTTGCCTCCTGAATTCCATCAGGATCTTACGGAGAAAATAAATCAGCTTCATGTCGGACAAGCCCGACTGTCCATTAGACATAGAAGTATTTTGACAGAAATCATTGAAACAGAATCCCCCTCTTTAAGCTGTCGCACAACGCGTTGGCGGAGATGGATAGGTCCCATCTTCGCCAAGCGGGTGCGGCAGCTTTTTTTGTAAAGATTATTGGAAAACAGAAGAATGCCCGGTCTTTACGGGGCAAGAAAGAGGACAGGTATCAAAAAGAGGAAGACAGGGGAAAAGAAAGGAATAATAATTAATATTTCATAATATATGCATAAAAGGGTGGAAATTAGGGTTAATATAATGTAAAATGAATAAAACGAAGATAATCAATTCAAACTAAACGATTATGAAAGGATGCCATCTGCCATGAAACCCAATACCCATTATGCCAACCTGAAAGATTCCTATCTCTTTTTTAATATTGCCCAGAAAACCAAAGCCTATCTGGAAGCTCATCCGGACCAGCGCCTGCTCCGGATGGGAATCGGAGACGTCTCCCTCCCCCTGAGTGATGTTGTGATTCAGGCCCTGCATGAGGCCGTGGAGGATCAGGGGAAGAAGGATACTTTTCACGGTTACATGCCGGAATGCGGTGATCCTGCTCTGCGGACTGCCATTGCTGCATATTATAAAAAAAGAGGGGTAATTCTTGAGGACGATGAAGTTTTTGTATCCAGTGGGGCCAGTGATGAACTGGGGGATATTCTGGATCTTTTTGACCGGGAGAATACTGCCCTTGTGATTGAACCGGCTTATCCTGCCTATGTGGATGCCAGCCTGATTGCCGGCAGAAAAGTCATTCACCTGCCGGCCGGAAAAGAGAACGGTTTCCTGCCCGAACCCTCCGATGATCTTGCAGGTGATATCATCTATCTGTGCTCACCCAACAATCCTACGGGGGCTGTCTATAGCCATGGCCAGCTGAAGGCCTGGGTGGATTATGCCAACCGACATGATTCGGTAATCCTTTTCGATGCGGCTTATGAAGCTTTTATCGGAGATGAAAATCTCCCCCACTCTATTTTTGAGATTGAGGGAGCCAAAAAATGCGCTATTGAAATCTGTTCCCTTTCGAAGACGGCAGGATTTACCGGGACCAGAATGGGATATACGGTCGTGCCCAAAGACCTGGTTCGGGAAGGAATGAGCCTGAATGCCATGTGGGTCCGGAACAGGACAACCAAGACCAACGGGGTGTCCTATATCATCCAGAAGGGCGGAGCTGCTATTTTCACGGACCGGGGTCAGGACCAGATCCGGGAGAATATCAAGGTCTACAAGAACAATGCAAAAATGCTTATGGAGGCCCTGGACCGGCTGGGGATCTGGTACTGCGGCGGTAAGAATTCTCCCTATATCTGGATGGAATGCCCGAATAGAATGGACAGCTGGTCCTTTTTCGATTATCTGCTGAAGGAGATCCAGGTCGTGGGAACACCCGGGGAAGGGTTCGGAGCCTGTGGGGAAGGTTATTTCCGCTTTTCCACCTTCGGAAGCCCGGAAGATACCCGGGAGGCAGCAAAAAGGCTGGTGGATCTGCTGGGATAGAAACCCCATACCCGTGCAGGGCGAAGCCCAGGCATCTTATCTTGTCAGGTAGTCGAGGATCGCCTGGATCATCTCCGGCGTTTCATACTCATATCCTTCCGGCCCCATAATCAGAGCAAAGGCGAAGTTGTCAGCCAGAACCTCCTCCGGGTCCACATAGTACTCGGTATTTTGTCCAAAGATTTCCTTATAGTTCGAAGATTCTTCGATGGGATAAATGCGGGACGGATCATCCAGGGGTACCAGGCCGGCCCTCATGGATGTCATGAAACTGACTCCCGGCTTTTCAAAGGGTTTTTCTGTGGTAAAGACAGGGGCACAGGCC
>CAMNGO010000273.1 GCA_946538445.1 uncultured Lachnospiraceae bacterium | reverse complement strand
ATGTCCCTTAATTGCAATTATAATAGGTTATCAGGGGGTCTGACCCCTTTTTTTGTTAATCCCCTTTTTGTTGGCTTTGGATCAACGATGCCGTAAGCCTTTTCTCTTTTCTTTTAAAGTTTTTTTCTTATAAAAATTCACCTTCAGGTTGCCTGCCTGGTCGAAGATCCAGGTGAATGTATTCATCACTGTAATCTCTGCTATGGCAAAAACGCCACATAATGCACCGCATTTCAGAGAAATGGCATTGAGGTCGAAGATGGTGTGGAACTGAGCCGCACAAAGGATCATCCCGACGATGCAGATGATGATAACAAATATGTGATAGATATTCTCCGGTTTTGAGATCTTCCAGAGGATCATGAATCCGATCACCGCCAGGAGATAGGTGGATGCGGTTGCCACATCTACCTCTGAGATGGAGAATAACTTACCGAACAGCACCATAAATGCAATGGAGAAAAAGGAGGTCAGTGCCGCAGGCATGGCGCGGAAAAGAGTTGTCTTGATAAAACTACTCTCCTGTTTCTCTTCATTGTTCTCCAGAGCCAGCAGGAATGCAGGGATTCCGATGTTAAACATGGAAATCAGTGACACCTGATTGGGCTGTAATGGGTAAGTAAAACTGTTTATGATGGAGAAGATGGCCAGCAACAGAGAAAAAATGTTCTTATAGAGAAACAGGGTTGCCG
Organism: uncultured Lachnospiraceae bacterium; assembly: GCA_946538445.1. Taxonomy (GTDB): domain Bacteria; phylum Bacillota; class Clostridia; order Lachnospirales; family Lachnospiraceae; genus Anaerobutyricum. Next base: position 1,826 of record CAMNGO010000273.1, on the reverse strand, counting down.
ATCTCGTAATATTATTCACATCTCTGCGGCCCTCCCCCACGATGTCTTTCATATGGGAGAAGTCGGAATCCAGAAGCACAACCTGGGCTGCCTGTCTGGTGGCATCGGAACCGCCTCCCATGGCGATGGAGCAATCCGCTTCCTTCATGGCCAGGATGTCATTCACACCGTCCCCGGTCATGGCAACCTTCTTCTTCTGTTCACGCAGGACAGTCACGATCTTTTTCTTCTGTTCGGGTTTTACACGTCCGAAAACCGTATATTTCTTTAATGCTTCCGCGTAATCCCTGTCTGCTTTCAAGGTAGTTGCATCCACATATCGATGGGCATCTTTTATCCCGGCCAATTGGGCAATTCTTGAAACGGTGACCGGATTGTCACCGGAGATCACCTTGATATCCACACCCCTGTCCGCAAAGTAAGCGAAAATCTCAGGGGCATTTTCCCGGATGTTGTTCTTCATCACCACAAACAAAACAGGAGCCCCGTCACAGGTAAGGGCAAGTACACGTTCCCCTTTTCCGGCGTATTCATTGATGATATTCTGGTTGACCGACAAGTCTGAACCTCCCAACAGATACTCCGGCGCACCCAGACGGTAAGTATGGTCAACAGTCTGTATCTGGGAATACTTATTTTTGGAGCTGAAGGGAAGGATCTGAGTGGCAATTAATTTCGTGCTGGTACCGCAGTAATCGCGGAGAGCCTGCATGGTTATATTGGTATCGGGAATCGTCTGCACATATCGGCAGAGCAAATCTCTGTCAACCCTGTCGACTCCCACAGGAGCAAGGAGTGTATTGACTTCCATCTCATCCTTTGTGATGGTACCGGTTTTATCCACACAGAGAACATCCACCCTGGCCAGGGTCTCAATACTGTGCATATCATGGAGCAATACTTGTCTCCGGGCGAGTCTTGCCGCACTCAGAGCAAGCGCTACCGTTACCAGCAGGTACATTCCTTCCGGAATCATGCCGACCACGGCACTTACCATGGATACTACCGCATCCTGGAAATGATTATGGTTGATTACCATAGACTGGAAAACAAGGGCAAATCCGATGGGAATGATCAGGAGACCGGTAAACTTGATGATCCGTTCGATATCCCTCACCATCTCCGCCGGCCTTTCTTTGACTTCCTTTGCCTTTCTGGTAAGCCGGGCTGCATAAGACTGGTCTCCCACCCTTGTGAGTTTTGCCATACATTCCCCGGAGACCACAAAACTGCCGGATTTCAGGTCGGCTCCAGCTTTTTTCTCCACCTCATCCGGTTCTCCGGTAAGGAGAGACTCATTAACAGCAACACTGCCGGCCACCACGACTCCGTCTGCCGGAATCTGCTGTCCGCTGCCAAGAACAACCAGATCATCCTGAACCAGCTGGTCCGATGGTATGGTTGTCTTCTTTTGATCCCGGATGACAGTATACTTTGTCACATCAAGCAGTGATAATTCATCCAGAATCTTCTTGGACCGGAGCTGTTGCACGATCCCAATTAAGGTGTTGGCCAAAACCACCACCAGAAATGTCAGATTCTTGAAAGATCCGGCTATGATCAGCAGAATACTCAAGAGCGCAAATATCCCGTTGAAGTATGTAAATACATTCGCCTTTATGATCTCCTTGACACTTTGGGTGGAGTCTTCCCCTATCATATTTACTTTTCCAAGAGCGACTCTTTTATTCACCTCTTGTGTTGTTAATCCCTGATAACTCATAGAAGGCCTCACTTTATCTCTGGTTTGGAATTACTGATTTCATTTCCTATATCCGTACTGTCAGGCTGTGATCTCATCATAGTCCCGATAGATCTTTACGATC
>CAMNGO010000272.1 GCA_946538445.1 uncultured Lachnospiraceae bacterium | reverse complement strand
ACTCAATTGAGTTCCTGTAGTAGAGTTACCACAGCCTGACATACAAATTGTCATTACTGCAATAAAAATGCATGCTGTTATTTTCTTATAACTCATTTGCTTGCCCCCTCTATATGAACATTATTACTATCGCCTCTGTGCCTGTCATTCTTTCTGCTGCTCCGAATCCAGATACCGGATCACTTTCGCCGGAACACCGCCGACGACCGTATCTGCGGGAACATCTTTTACGACGACCGCTCCTGCTGCCACCACAGCGTGATCACCGATCGTCACGCCGGAACAGACCGTTGCGTTTGCGCCGATCCACACTCCTTTTCCTATATGGATCGGAGCGGGATGAAGGGACTGGCGCTTTTCCGGGTTCATGTCATGGTTCAGGGTTGCCAGGACCACCCCGTGGCCGATCAGGGCTCCATCATCTATGAATATTCCGCCCTGGTCCTGGAATTTACATCCGGCGTTGATGAATACATTTTGTCCTAGGGTGATATTCTTTCCGAAATCTGTGTAGAAGGGAGGAAACAGGCCAAAGCCTTCATCCACCGGCTTCCCGATCAGCTCTGAGAATAGCGCCTGAAGTTCTTCCGGCTCATGGTACTTTGTGTTGATCTCCATCGTGATCTTCTGGGCCTGTCGGCTGTAATACCGCATCAGCTCGACCGCTTCCTTGTTTTCTCCAATCGTGTCATTTTCCTTGAAATATGTTAATAGTTCATTTAATTTCATTTGTCTTTCACCCATTGTCTTATATTATCTTCTTCCTCTGCCACCGAGCCTCCCCGTACAGCGAGTCCTTCTGTAACTTCTGCTTCCGGCTCAAGTTCTTTGATCGTGTCAATTGTACCGGAAAAGCTGCTGCCCTCATGTGTAATAAAGACATTTATTTTTTTTCCGCTAAGATCATAGGCATCCAAAAATGAGTAAACCGGCATAGGCATGTCTCCCCACCAGTTAGGGAATACAAGATAAATCGTATCGTATTCATCCAGATTCTCGATCTCTGTTTTTAACTCCGGTCTTGCTCCTTCATTCTGCTCATTACTTGCCTGATCTACCGTTTCATCATAGTCAACGGGATAGGACTCCTTTGTAAGAATTTCAAAAGTTTCACAGCCGGCTTCCTCAGAAATCCATTCTGCAATCATCTGGGCGTTCCCTTTTATCTGACCGCCCTCTGCCTGGATACTTGCACTTGAGGATGCATCCACGTCCTCGGGAAAATCGGTGTTACCGACCCTGCTGAAATACACAGCAAGGCTGTTATTCTTCGCTTTCTCCGAGACAGATATATTCTCTTCCTGACTCGATTTGTCTGCAGATGCCGCTGCTCCTTCTTCTGCCAGTTCTATACGGACATCATAGTCACCCTCTAAAGCTGCGATCTCCTCCAAGGGGCATGTAATCACACCGATGTTTACTTGGTTTCCATACTGCTCTGATACATCTTCATCTTCAAAAAGGATTGTGAAGTAAGGGGCATCGGTCGCATAGTCAATATCTCCATTCAGCCAGCCATAGTGGACCTCCTCCTCTTTGTAGGGGAGCGTCTCCGTCACACCACAGAAATCGTGGGAATATCTACTCACATGCTGGGTTATGGGCAGCTTCTCGATCAGGGCCTTGGCAGTTTCAGAATCATTCAGCACGCCCGGGATCAAGGTATCGCCAAAATACATGTTGATCTTTGTGCCGCCTTCCATAGGAATCCTTGTGGGCATGCTCGGATCTTCTGTCTGCATATCTGCACCATCTTTTGCAACCCGGGTCCCCTCTTCTGGCTGTTTCGCAGCTTCTGTCTTCTCCTCAGCCTCCGCTGAAGCCTCTGTTGTCTCCTGGTTTGCCTTGTTATCAGAACTGCTACAGCCGGCAAGAGACATCCCCAATACTGTCATTGTCACCGTTAGGATAAATAGTATTCTTTTCTTCATCTATTCTCTCCTTATTTCAGAATCATGATTCAGTTATCATTATTCAGCTGGGTCTCCAGATACGTCATGATATGGGCCATGGCATCCTCGAACGGCTGACCGAAAAATTCGTGTCCTCCGTCTTTTATCACATAATACTCGCAGTCAGGGATAATCTCTTTGGCTTCTTCTGACCAGGAGATTGGGACGGTCCCGTCCTGATCTCCATGAAGAAGCAGCATATGGCCCTTATATGAGGACAGCAGCTGATCAAAATCCACTTTCCTCAAATCTGTGATATAGTTTTTTCCCACATGGATCCAACCGCCAAACAAACTGACATCTTCCGGGATCTGGTCTTCTGACTGATATTTCTCCGTGCCGCTGTCAACCTTTGCGGACAGTGCCGGATACATAAGGATCATTCCGGCGATCTCATCCTGATGCTCAGTGCCTGTGACTGTCGTGACAAGCCCACCCATACTGCCTCCCAGGAGGACAATCCTGTCAGGATCAACAAAATCCCATGTTTTAGCTGCCTCCAGCACTGCTTCCAGGTCAGATGCTTCTGTCAGGACAGACATTTCTTTGTTACTGCCATCGCTTTTGT
>CAMNGO010000271.1 GCA_946538445.1 uncultured Lachnospiraceae bacterium | reverse complement strand
TTTGGTCTTCGCGCCTATAAAAGATCTTGTCGCTATGCTCCTGTCATGCTCTTTTACAGGATCAAATCCTATCTTTGAGTTTTCATTTTTATCTGCCCATCTGCTGCTTCTGTCCGCTGCCGCCTTTAATTTTCCGATTTCCTTTAGGTGTTTCTCATTCTCAGCCTGCTGAAATGCGTCCTTCTTTTCCTTATTCTCCCACCAGGTCGAAAAGTTTCCGGTCTGTACTTCTATTGTAGACCTGTTTAACACAAGTACATGATCACACACCTTGTCCAGCAGGTCTCTGTCATGAGAAACCAGGATAAATCCTTTTTTAGAAGCCAGAAATTCCTTTACGATCTCGCGTGCTTCCGTATCAAGATGATTCGTCGGCTCATCAATCAAAAGGAACTCATTCTGTGCAGCGAACAGCACGGCCAGCATCACCCTGGTGCGCTCTCCAAAGCTCAGTGTTCCAAAAGGCCTGTAAAGACATTCAGAATCCATCTCAAGTTCATTCATACGGATTAATACCTGCCAGATTTCTATCTGCGGTTTCCATCCTCCTATGAGATCTACAGCATTTTTATTCAGATCCGAATCGGACACCTGATATGGAAAATAGTCAAAACAGGTACTGGCCTTAATGCTTCCCCGATAATCATACTTTCCCATGAACAGATTCAGAAGAGTCGTCTTTCCCTTTCCATTTCTGCCGATGAGCCCCAGCTTCCAGTCTGAATCAACACTGAATGTTACTTCTTTAAGGACATCGTCTGCACTCCCGTCATAGGAAAATGTCAGATCAGTCACTTGTATCTGTGCCATATCCATCACCTCCGCTATCTCTTATGGCACAAAAAAATCTGCTTCCTACCGAAAGCAGATTATACGCACAAATGAAGATCCAACATATGCCGAAAGCACACGGTATCATACCATGATGGCTTCAAAATGAGTACGATAATCCAATTCGGCATACACAAACAGACCCTCCTGGGCCATAACATCTTGTTTGTATTCACCAAATCAAATTATCTAATCTCCATTCCCTCACCTACACAGCCAGTGTGCCTTTCTTTTTATATAGATATATCACATTTACAGCCAAATAGCAAATAAAACAACACTTTTCATCTCGCTGATACTATCGGATGGGCTGGCCAAAGCCGCCCATCCGATTCGCGCGATGCGCTCATCTCGCGGCAAAGCCGCTCGATGTACGTAGGCCTTTCCGTTTTCTTGCCCTGCCGATCAGAGCCTCTGCCTCATCAAAGGCTCCGGCCAAAAAATCCCTGTCGTCTTCTTTACCGGACTTTTCCTGTTTTTTGATCTCTTCCCAGTTCGCAAGGACCTCCCCGGAATCCTTGATCTTTGCATCTCCAAAAACATGGGGATGACGCCGGATCATCTTTTCGTTAATACCGCGCACTACAGCGTCCAGGGTAAAGAGTCCCTCCTCTTCTGCAATCTGCGCCTGCATGACTACCTGAAGGAGCAAGTCGCCCAGCTCTTCTTTCAGATTCTCCGGGTTTCCCGTATTCTCATAAATATTAATTCCACAGATCACTTCCGCGGCCTCTTCGATCACAGGGGCCTTCAGTGAGCCGTGTGTCTGCTCCCTGTCCCAGGGGCAGCCGTCCTCTGCACGGAGGCGGCGTACCGTTTCTTTCAATTCGTCAAAGGAGTTCATTTTGTTCTGTCCTCTATGTAGATATTTTCCAACAAAGCCAGACCGGATGCTACAGACAGATTTTTCTTATAATCTTGGCGGGTACTCCAGCCACTACCGTTTTTGCATCCACATCTTTTGTAACCACAGCTCCGGCAGCTACAATTGCATCGTCTCCAATCGTAACTCCCGGGAGAATTGTCACATTTGCCCCAATCCACACATTTTTACCGATATGGATAGGGGACGGAAGCAGGTTTTGTCTCTTCCCGGGATCCGGATTGTGATTCAGTGTGGCCAGTACCGCATTGTGTCCGATGAGGGCGCCGTCTCCGATGTAAATGCCTCCCTGATCCTGAAACTTACATCCGGCATTGATGAACACTTTCTTTCCAAAATGCATATTCTTTCCGCAGTCTGTGTAAAAAGGAGGAAACAGGCCAAAGGAATCATCGATTTCTTCCCCTGTCAGTTCAATCATCAAAGCCCTGATTTCTTCCGGAGTATGATATTGGTTGTTCAGCTCAGCAGTAATTCTCAGTGCTTCCTGCGAGAGTTGATGCATAAGAATTCGAACTTCTGAATCTGTCCCCACCTCTTCCCCGGTATTCATGATCTTCCTGAATTCCTGTATAGTCATTTGCCTTCTCCCCCACATTATTCATAAATCTCAATCCTCGTAATGAGTGTGACGTTTCAACTCCTTATCGACATCTCTTCCGCCATACATCACTCGAATGACTGTAACAATTTGCCTTTCCATATCCGGGATATAGAACACCAGATAGTTATCAACAGTGAACACCCTCAGTCCTCTGCTTCTCCACGGCTCTCTTTCATATCTTCGGAACTTCTCCGGCATATTGTCAAGCTTGCTGATTGCATCCT
>CAMNGO010000270.1 GCA_946538445.1 uncultured Lachnospiraceae bacterium | reverse complement strand
GCTCTGCATGATCATATAGTTGAACTCCAGGAAGGAAAGACCCTTCTCCATACGCTGCTTGTAGCATTCTGCACGCAGCATATTATTTACGGAGAAACATGCTCCTACTTCGCGGAGAAGTTCCACATAATTCAGGTCCAGAAGCCAATCCGCATTGTTGACCAGTAATGCCTTACCGTCGGAAAAATCGATAAAGCGGCTCATCTGTTTTCTGAAACACTCTATATTATGGTCAATGGTTTCTTTTGTCATCATCTGACGCATGTCCGTACGTCCGGAGGGATCCCCGATCATGCCGGTTCCTCCACCCAGAAGGGCAATTGGTTTGTTTCCTGCCATCTGGAGACGTTTCATCAGGCAAAGTGCCATAAAATGTCCTACATGAAGACTGTCTGCGGTGGGGTCAAATCCGATATAGAAGGTTGCCTCTCCGGCATTGATCATCTTCCTGATCTCCTCTTCATTTGTCACCTGGGCGATCAACCCTCTTGCAACCAGTTCTTCATAAACTCCCATTTCTTTTTACCTCTTTCTATAATTAATAATGCACCTAATTGTAAGGAATAAATGTCATTTTGTCAATGTTTTTCTGAATCATATTCTCGATCTTCTCCCAGGAATACACCAGGATAAAACCCCCCGTATTTCTCCTTTTCTGAAAATAGACCGGGTTGCTCTCCGTGTTCTTCTGGGGAAACATGTAATTCATCAGTTCGGACAGGTCCGCCCACTTCAGCCTTTGCCTGTCTCCTGCCCAGGATCTGGTGGCTGAATCCGTGAAAACAACCTTCCCATGTCTGTCGTAACCCAGCATGATCATGGTGTGATATGATCCGGCATATTTCTTGTCATTGAAACTGACCGGCAGATTATTCCTATAGCGGATCCTGCTGGTTTCGAATATCACCGGATTGCCGGAGCGCAGATGTCGGTCAATCACATCCATGGCGGTCTTTCTCTCAAAATGCATCACATAATTGCACCGGATGGACTCTTTCTTCAGGATCTGACTGATTCCGTACAGGGTTACCGGCATCTGCCTGGACACGGGTTTTGAATAGTTTTTTTCGTAATCCCACCTGGGAAGATACTCCTTCTCCACGATCTGAATGGTATCCTGAGGCATGAATCCTGCCTTGCTCCTGCGCATGGCAGCAAGCACCGAGGTCAGGGAGCAACAGGCACAGCCATGCATCCTCATATATTCACTGTAGTCACCATAGATCATGGCATTCTGCTGGAATACGGGATAGATTCTTTTGTTTCCCTCCGGACTGTTTACCCTGACATGCAGGCAGGGCTGGTCCAGCCGGGAGAAAATCTCCTCCCCGTACTCCAGATAAAAGGAATGATTATGCTTCTTAAGATACAGATCTATCGTCATAACTAATATTTAAATACGGCAACACCATAGGCCGGCAGGTCATAGGCGATAGAGAAATCTTTGCCGTCGCACTCCTGCTTGACCGGTTTATAGAATTCAGGTCTCTCGGCTCCGCTGCCGCCGAAGTCCTTGGAATCACTGTTCAAAACCAAAGTGTGTTTCTTCTGGCAGGTGGTTCCTACCCTGTAATCCGGGCGGGCGATCGGGGTGAAGTTGCAGACGAACAGAAGATTGTTCCTGCCGTTTGCCGAATGTCTGGTAAAGGAGAAGATACTGCGGTCTCCGTCGTTGGCATTGATCCACTCGAAGCCTTCCGGCATGGTATCTGTTTCATAAAGACATTTGTTCTTAGTATATAAGTGAGCCAGATGGCGGACAAAATTCTGCAGGTTGCGGTTGTTGTCCTCCTGGAGAAGGAACCAATCCAGTTCCCTTGCCTCGCTCCACTCACGGTGCTGTCCGAAATCCTGTCCCATGAAAAGGAGCTTCTTTCCGGGATGTCCCACCATAAATGCATATCCTACCATAAGGTTTTTGAACTTGTCATCCGGATATCCGGGCATCTTTTCCAGCATGGAACATTTCAGATGAACCACCTCGTCATGAGATAATACCAGCATGTAGTTCTCCGCGTAAGCATACATCATGGCAAAGGTCATCTTGTTGTGATTATATTTTCTGAAATAAGGATCCAGTTTCATGTAATCCAGGAAATCATGCATCCATCCCATATTCCATTTTAAGCTGAACTCCAGTCCGCCGTACTCTGCTTTATCGGTCACCTTGGGCCATGCGGTGGATTCCTCGGCGATGGTAAGCACACCCGGATTCCTCTTCTTGATGATATTGTTCAGATGTTTGAAGAACTCGATGGCCTCCAGGTTTTCATTTCCGCCGTGCTCATTGGGCACCCAGTTGCCGGCTTCCCGGCCATAGTCGAGATAAAGCATGGAAGCAACGGCATCCACGCGAATTCCATCAATGTGGAATTTCTCAATCCAGTAAAGGGCGTTACAGATCAGGAAATTGCGCACCTCATTCTTGGCAAAGTCGAAGACCATGGTGCCCCAGTCAGGATGTTCCCCTTTTCTGGGATCTGCGTACTCATAAAGGGGACTGCCGTCAAATCTTGCCAGGCCGAAGGTATCTCTTGGGAAATGGGCAGGAA
>CAMNGO010000269.1 GCA_946538445.1 uncultured Lachnospiraceae bacterium | reverse complement strand
CCTTCTCGTCTGAATTCTGATTTCAAAGGAACAGAGCTAAGATATATGCTGCTTCATGAACTAATGCATTACAAATATAAAGATGCCATAGGGAATCAGCTGATCAATGCAGCTCTCATCCTTTACTGGTATAATCCTTTGCTGTGGATATCTGCCGGGGTGATGCGGACAGACAGGGAGATGGCCTGTGATGAGGCCGTTTTATATGGTCTCGATACGTGGGAATATAAGACATATGGAAATGTGCTTATCAATCATATTGAAAATGTCTCCCTGCAATCAAGGCCCTTTGTTATGAATTTATCTGCCGGATTTAAAAACTTGAAAAAACGCATTCTGAATATATCTCAATACAGAAGACCTGACCTTCCGAAACGAATAGGAAATATCTGCTTTTTCTTGTCTGTCACCCTGGCAGTTGCCATTACATCATTGTGCCTGGCCCCATCACCGGCCCTGAATGCCTATGACAGAGAACACTATGATTGGAAGGAGAGTATTAATGACATCTCGCTCCTTTCTTATCAAAAACTCTTTCATAGATACGAAGGGAGCTTTGTACTCTTTGATGCATCGGAAGAAAAATGGAGTATTTATAATCCGGAACTGGCTGTTGAACGTTATTCGCCGGATTCCACTTATAAGATTTATGATGCTCTTTTTGCTTTGGATCGCAGTCTGATCACCCCACATCATTCTGAAAGAAGATGGGATGGAACAGTTTATCCCTTTGATGCCTGGCAGCGAGATCAGAATCTGAACTCTGCCATGCGTGATTCTGTAAACTGGTATTTTCAGGAGTTGGATAAAGAGATCAGAATAAGAGAGATAGAGCAATATATCCATACAATTGGATACGGAAACCAGCGTCTTGCCGGAGATGCAAATGATTATTGGATGGAATCTTCTTTGAAGATCTCCCCCGTGGAGCAGGTAGAGCTCTTAAAAAGGTTCCATGAAAAAGAACTTCCTTTTTCAGAAGAGAACCTTTCCGCAGTAAAAGATGCCCTGAGGATAGAAGACCAAGGGAATAATGTCCTTTATGGTAAAACCGGAACCGGCCGTGTTAACGAGAAAGATATCAATGGCTGGTTTGTCGGATTTATAGAAAACGGCAGTCACACTTATTACTTTGCAGTAAATATCCATGCAGATGAAGAGGCCACAGGAAAAGCGGCTTACACCATTGCTCTTGCTATTCTGTCTGACATGGGATTCTGGAATTAATCCTATACTGATATTCCGGTATGTTCTCTTTTCCGGAAATGACATGGTTCGCAAGACATCGAATCTCCTGCTTATCATTGATCCGGACAGTTAATTCTGATGTGATCAGATGATCATCACATAAGACATGATCGCAAACTGCGTCTATCGTCAAGGTCAATGTCCAGTCAGAGTTTTCTCTCACATCCACCACTTCAGGCAGGGAAGTTCCAAAAGATGTCGGTGAGTAATTCATGCAATACAGTTCTTCCCATGGATATGTTTTTGATTTACTATCATAAGCAGCATACTCTCTGATCTGATCCCGGCTAACAGGCAGATACCTGGTCATTAGCCGCTCAAAATCCTTCTTTGAAACTCCATTAGCAACAGTGCTTTCGGCCTGAAAACTGACAGAGGTATTCTTTCCCTCTTGTGACAAGCTGTATTGACGCCCATATTCTATCCTGTAAAAAGAGTCAAAGAGCCCGTTATAGTCTAAATTCTCCATATGGTCAGCATCCCAGTCTGAACTTAACAGATTGTTTCCTGCATACCCGATCGGAAGCAGATATTTTCTGGAATAACTGATATACTTCTGATCCAACGGAAGGATCCTGATCAGTACGCTCCCATCTATAATCTCAGAGACCTCCGGAGGTTCCGGGACATCCAATTGATAACCAAAGTAACCTTTACCGGAATAGTACCATTCACTGAGATCATATTCATCCATTTGAGAGATAACCGGAGCCGGCGCCGCATCCCAGGATGAAATGATGGAAAACAGCTGCATCTCTTTTCCGTCAAAACGATACTCCTCTCTTGAAAGGCCCCCATCATAATGGACTTTATAGATGGTCTGACTGCCAGGGATCTTTTTCTTGCATTGATCCAGGAATTGATCCATCTTGTCCCCGCCCAGCATATTCTGGTAGGGCACTGAAGTATACACTGTCAAACCGGACTCTGCCAGTTTCTCCTGAATATCTTGAATAACCTTATCCTCCAGGACTACATTGGAAGATTCTCCCTTGTCTGCACCTTGATAGATGTCCTTATAAGTCCCCATAATATGGATAAGATCTAATCTTGCGGCTTCTATCGTTCTGTTATCAAATGTAAAATCACCATACTCCGTATCTTCCTCCCCAGCCATTTCCGGGCTGCCGGTGGCATTTCTTCTACAACCGATGCAAATCATCGGAACTATAAGCAGAAGACTGAGTACCAATAACCATAGCTTTCCGGTCCTGTCAATCCTCTTGGTCCATCTTAAGATACTGTTCCAGAACATGCCTGGTCTTTTCCACGACATAACCGCTTCCTCCAAGATTTTTTACATTTTCCACCATGCTGATGATCAAGACAGGATGAT
>CAMNGO010000268.1 GCA_946538445.1 uncultured Lachnospiraceae bacterium | reverse complement strand
GATATCCAGGCTAAGAATGTCTACGGCAAAGAAGATACCATGATCACCATCCAGCTGGATATGTTCCTGTCCGAACGTTATGATATGTATTATATCGACCGTGACGGAGAAAAGAAGAGACCCTACATCATCCACAGAACCTCTATGGGATGCTACGAAAGAACCCTGGCCTGGCTGATCGAGAAATATGCCGGCAAATTCCCCACCTGGCTCTGTGCCGAGCAGGTTCGAATTCTTCCCATCTCAGAGAAATTCTTTGACTATGCAGACCAGGTATACCGCGAGCTTCGCAAAAACGGAATCGATGTAACCGTTGACAAGCGAGCTGAGAAGATCGGCTACAAGATCCGCGAAGCCCGTATGGATAAGCTTCCCTATATGCTGATTGTGGGCGCCCAGGAAGAACAGGATCATACAGTCGCTGTGCGCAGCCGGTTTGCCGGAGACGAAGGCCCCAAGGCCCTGGATACCTTCATCTCGGATATCTGTGAAGAGATCCGGACCAAAGCCATCCGCAAGGAGGAAACAGAATAGTCGGTCCGGGATGTTAGGGATGTTTTATATTGTCCCGCTTCAAAGCCGAGAGGTGGTAACAAATCAACAGAATAACTGCCAACTAATACCATGAAATGTTCAATTTTTTCACAGAAGGCAAAAGGGTCTTGTGTTATAATGAACATGGATGAGTTCCTGATTTGTTATTTCAGGTAATATGTAAAATAAAATTATGGGGGCAGTGTGTAAAGAGAAGAAGATCCGGTACATTTTTAATGTACTGCGATGACAGATTGCACGGGCCGCAGATTATAATGTAAAGGAGCGGATGAGATGGATATCAGAGAATTGTTACCAAAGGATACAGAAGGAAGACTGAGAATTATTCAGGAGACAGTTCCTGGAAGACAGATCACACTGGCACATGTTATCACAAGCCCGAAGCCGATCGTTTACAGGAAATTGGGTTTGAATCCGGATATTGATTTTGAGCGTTCCGCCATCGGAATCATCACGGTAACTCCCAGTGAGTCCGCCGTAATCGGAGCCGATATCGCCATCAAGAGCGGTGACGTATACCTGGGTTTCGTGGACCGTTTCAGCGGTACATTGATTCTGACAGGACGCATCTCTGCAGTTGAATCTGCAGTGCAGGCTGTCATTCATTATTTCCAGACAGAATTAGGATATGCTACCTGCCCGGTAACAAAGAAATAGAGAAGTAAGGTGATTTAGATGCGTACGATTATGTTTGTCGGTCGTAGTGAGGCGGGCAAGACTACGATCATGCAGGCGATGAGAGGTGAGAATATCACCTACCATAAGACTCAATATATCAGCCATGAGGACGTCGTGATCGATACCCCGGGAGAGTACGCTGAGACCAAGGAACTTTCCAGAGCCCTTGCTATCCATGGTGCCGACGCGGATGTGATTGGTCTGCTTTGCAGTGCCATCGAACCATATTCCTTATATCCCCCTCATCTGGTTCCCGTCAGCAACAGGGATATCATAGGAATCGTCACAAAGATAGACCATTGGGCTGCAGAGCCGGAACTTGCCGCGCATTGGCTGCGTCTGGCAGGATGTAAGACGATTTTCTATACCAGTTCTTACACAGGAGAAGGTATTCAGGATATTTTGGATTATCTGGATACTCCTGTTAGAAAGATGACATGGGAAGAGGCAAAAGCGATCTATGATGAGATGGGCTACGGCCCGGGAGAGAGCGAGAAGAATCTTCCGCGTGTATAAAAAGAAGCAGGAAACAGGACTGTTATAATATAGGTTAAAGCCTGTATTATAACAGTCTTTTTTATATCATATTTTCATTTTCTATGAGATCAGGAGAAATCACATGGGAGCAATCAGTAATGACTGGGCGGAAGCCCTGAAGGAAGAGTACAGCAAGCCCTACTATAGAGAGCTATACAAGACGATCTGGAAAGAATATCGGGACAGGGAGATATTCCCTCCGGCAGATGACATCTTTAATGCCTTTCATCTGACCCCTCTGAAAGAGGTAAAGGTGGTGATCCTGGGTCAGGATCCCTATCATAATACAGGGCAGGCCCACGGCCTATGTTTTTCCGTCAAACCGGAGGTGGAGATTCCACCTTCCCTTGTCAATATCTATCAGGAACTTCACGACGATCTGGGGTGTTATATCCCGGATAACGGCTACCTGGTCAAATGGGCAAAACAAGGGGTACTGCTCCTGAATACCGTCCTGACAGTAAGAGCCCATCAGGCCAACTCCCATCGGGGAATCGGCTGGGAAGAATTCACGGATGCTGCCATTCGTGTTCTCAACCGGCAGGACCGCCCCATCGTTTACATGCTGTGGGGAAAACCGGCCCAGAGTAAAAAATCCATGCTGGATAATCCCAGGCATCTTATCCTGGAAGCTCCTCACCCCAGCCCCTTGTCCGCCTATCGTGGATTTTTCGGATGCAGGCATTTCAGCCAGGCCAACGATTTTCTGGAATTTAACCAGATCCCTCCCATAGATTGGCAAATTGAAAATATTCATGAATAAAATAAAGCGGCCACTCTCATATTTCTTTATGGTGGATTGTGCGTGAGCTTTCC
>CAMNGO010000267.1 GCA_946538445.1 uncultured Lachnospiraceae bacterium | reverse complement strand
TGGACGGATGCCATAGCTGGGCAATTTCCGGGTGTGTTGTCGCAATATCATTAAACCCGGCAAGCACCTTATTCCCAGAGCAGTATGGGCAGCCTCTTCCGCTTACCCGCGAATTTGGGGAAGTCTTCCAGGAATGGCCCAGTTCGCACCTCCACCAATAGCCGGTATTTGTTTTGGGAAAGACTTCAGCAGGCTGCTTCCCCTTGTTTTTCTCATAATCCCATTCCTCTGTGATATCAGGATATAAAGTTTCAAGATCATTTACCCCTGGCAGGAGAACTTGTCCGGCACATTGTTTGCAGCCTGTTCCCTTGTTCCGATTACTAATTAAAGCCCGATATTCATACCCGCATTGGGAGCAGATCCACCAGACATTCTTATTGCTGTTCGGAAGGTAGTCTCTAGGATTTAGATCTTTATTCTTCACAAAATCCCATTCTTTCAACAGATCCGGGCGTACTGTTGCCAGGTCATTCACTCCGACAATTGGTTTTTCATGTGCACAGTAAGGACATCCTCTATGATTAACTGTCCGATTCGATATTTTAGCCGGCCATGATTGATGACATACAGGGCATAACCAGATCGCTGAGTGCCCAGATCCGGCAGTATACATATCTGGTGTTTTTTTACCATTTTTTGTTGGATGCCACTGTGCTGCGATTTCAGGATATCTCGTTTCCAGATCATTGAAACCCTTAAGCACACGCTGGCCGGAACAATAGGGACATCCCTGCCCTCTTGTTAAAATTGTAATCGGATTTTCCCATTCATGGCCGCACTCACCCAGCCACCAGACATTGATACCAGAATGAGGAGAGAACATAAACGGATTCAGCTCACCGTTCTTATCAGGGTGCCAGAGCTTGGCAATATCAGGATATTGGACGCCGAGAGAGCTCTTTTCAAGGCCTGCAAGATAACTCTCCAGTATTTTATTCCGATCCCGCTTGCTGTTTACATCGGTTTTTACTTTAGGGCCACGAAGCGCATCTATGTATTGTTCTATACAGCCTGGCTCTCTCCGGAAATAATTATCTAAAGGCTCGAAATCAAACAGTGCATACAGCATTTCCCGGATGGCAAAATCCAGATAAAAGTAGCCTTTATCTTTTCCGTTAAAGACACGCCATACTGGTATGACCACATCCGCTACTGTCTGATCATTAGTATGATGGTCGAGATTCTCTTTCAGTCTGTAAAGGGTAATCCCATTCTCCTTACAGATCATATACTTTTTCTGCTCCCGGTCGAGAGTTTCATTCAAATGCCAGGCTACTCCGTCATATTCAATGCCGGTTTTGATTGAAGGAATATAAACATCCAATTCCATTCCGTTGGTGAAAATCCCTTTATAGGCGTTAATGGCATCAGGAAACTTTTGTTTGATATAGAAGTACAGCGCCTGTTCCGGGAAAGAGGTTTTCAGTCTCTTCCTACACTCCGGACAGCCTCTTCCGTTGTATCGATTATTTATTTTTGCCGGCCATTGATGTCCATACCGGCATTTCCAGTATGCAGTTTTATTGCTCTGTGAGCCCAGCTTTTCCGGGAACAGTCCTTGACCAGAATTGGCTTCAAAATCCCATTCCTCCATAAGGGAAGGAACATCTGCAACCGTTTCTTTCAGCTTTCTCATAGGTCATTACTCCAAACACACAATGATTAGCAATATTATACCATATTAAAACATCCATAACCAGAAAACCAATCCAGCAAAAACACAATTGTTGATCCGGCCAGCAGATGACACAACAATTTAGTATTCTCATCATGTGTTTCTATAAGTCCCGATTATAGCAATATATGGGCTAAAGAGGTTTGATAATTCACAGAAAAGAGATATTACTGTTGAATATGACTTCAGGACAATTCACATCTGGGACAAAAAGCGCAAAAGGCATTGAGAATAAATGGCCGCCAGTGAAATATGAGATAAGGCAAAAGACATATGGCATATTATTGTGCAGGTCGTGAAGGTCTCCTCTATAACCTCCCTTATGGAAGAAAAAAAGAGATAAAGAGAATATATAGATAGGACCTGCGCAAGCTGCACAAGCCCCCTCCCGCATGCTCTGATGCTGGAGGGGGCTTGATGATAGAATGAGAACTGAAAGGACATCGCTTAGGGATTATAAACGGTATCTTCTAAATCAAAAGAGTCCGCAAACATGGAACCCGTGTAGATCACCTCGCCATCCTGAATCGAGCATGCAAGGCGATAAGCATCAGAATCAATGGTGAACTCACCCTCCGACATATTCGTTATAAGCTCACAATATTCGGCCATATTGTCGAAGAGGACGAACACCACACGATATTCCTGCAGCTCCCGGTTCATAAAGTCCAGCGCTTCTGCAGGTTGCATCAGGCAGATTGCCGTGGAGATGCAATCGGCATAAGCCGCGTCCGGACCAATTACCGTGGCTGTCGCAATTCCACGCTGTCTCCCTGCCTGTACAGGCGTATTCGCCGGCCAGCCAGAGCGCGGGTCGATGATATGACACCAGCGTATCCCATCTATCAGGTGGCAATGGTCATAGTCTCCGCTGGTTGAGAGCGCACAGCCCGATACGGGGACTGTCATGTAATTGATGTCCCCATCTGTCTCA
>CAMNGO010000266.1 GCA_946538445.1 uncultured Lachnospiraceae bacterium | reverse complement strand
GAATAATAACCTATATACCAGCGTCTTATCGCCAAACTCATAATTGTAGCCAGGCACAAAAAAAGGCAAACCCGGTTATTTATCAAGGTCTCTATCGCTTTTCGTTCATATTTAGACATAATTTTCTACTCTATCCTATCTTGGGACCATGGGGACTGGATTCATGGCCCATAATTCAGCACAGTGGTGATCAGTACTCAGATACCTTTATAACAAGACTATCATTAATCAGTTTCATACATCCATCATGAGGATATACCGGCATGTTCTTAACTTCATCCATTTTCTCCAATTCATCCCACTTCTCATGATTCATATTTATATCCAGATTTACTCCGCAGTCCCTGAGCAATCCCCTATAGGATTGTGTACCACAGTCGCCTCCGATCATTACGTTTCCATACTGAGCATATGTATTGGCTTTCTTCCAGATATCTTCTTTCATAAACCCAGGATTATCGGATAATCTACCCATAAATACATATCCATCTGCAGGTTCGATATCCGCGTCGATATCCGATACGATTCTATTCATCATATTTATAGAAGCTGTTCTTCCATTCAACATAATTTGCTGATCTACACTTACCATCATCCAATTGCCGATCAGAATAAAAGCCGCGATTAGGACAGCAAGATTGGTTTTAATACAATTCCAGTCTACTTTCTCGGATGTCTTTTCGTCTGTTATACACAGCATAAAAGGAATGCTTAAAGCCGTAGGTAATGTCATTTGGACCATAACACCTCCTGCATCAACTGCCATTAACATGTAGACATTGGCAGCGAGGGGCACAAGGGCCAGTAGGATACATACGAGGAACTTCCTGAGCTTTTCGCCGGTATGGGCGAGAGAGGATGGATTCACGGTCAATTTTTCAATTATAACTATCCACAGCAACACAACCACTCCTTTGTAAATCATGTACGGTTGGAAGACGTTGTGCTTGATGTCATCTTTGAAAAAAAATTCCACATATGTCCTGTATGCATTTGGTATAGACTTAGGAAGGGATACGATCATATTCCATACGGATAAACTTTCTGCTCCGCGATATGTACTCGCAACTGTAGAAAAAATCTTTAAAACCAAATCCCATATAACCTTATATCCTATGCAAGAGATAAGGACAGTTGCCGCTACATAAGAGATAAATCTAAAAATCTCCTTGTTTTCATGTCTGTCTATAATCATCTTCGCGGTCCATAATAGTACCAAAACACAAGCGCAGCCCAAATTTGTCTGGTAACTTCCCAGTGACGCCGTAAGCAGAACAATAGCCAAAACGCATTTTTTCCAATTCGGTTTCCGTAATATGAAGACTGCTAACACACTGAACAGATATGAAACTGCAAATGTTGGTGACATGTAACGATACGAAAGCATCGAACATACCGATGTGTTGATTACAGATAGTAAAATCACAACATATCTTTTTACTAAAGATTTGGTTTCAAACCAATATGTAACTATACATCCACCGGCTACAAAGATTATAAGTGAAACAATGGATGTAAAAGGTTCCGGAGACTTATTTGTTCTGAGCGCACCTATGACAGGCCAGAACCATCTACCTATTCGGATCACCCAATCATATCCAACGTAATAGGCGCCTTGCCACATTCCGTCATAGGTATTGGTCAGTCCGTTTGCGATTAATAGCAATAAGGCTGTGCTGCAAATAGCAGTGCATTTAGCAGCGAAACCGATTTGTGCTTTTAATTGTTCTATGTTCATATGATATAATCTCCTCCTTAGGGTTAAGGGGTACCGTGTGGGTCAGGAGCCCACTAACCCCGTCCCCATAGCCCACTCAGCGCTTCCAAATACCCATTTCCAAACTGTTCGTCAGGTTCAAGGTACGCGCCCTCTCCCCACTCGTTCCACGCGTTTATGTACAGAAACTCGTTTTCCGGATACTTTACTTCCATTTTCTCCAGAACCTGCCGGAATCCTTCAGGTGTGGAATTGTAGATCACAGTTCCCCTGTCCTTTTTTCTCGGGGTATTGTCCCAGCTCACCACTATTCCGGGACTAATCACGGAATCGGTAGTCCTATTCACCATTCTGTTCCAGAGTATGTTAATGTCTATTCTTCGCTCAACGGTTTTTTCTTTTCTGAAAAGATTTGCCAGATGCCGGATTTCCGCCAGTGAAAGATACCGCATTCTCCCAAGGAAATCCATGTCATTTTTTAATGTATATCCCGGTTCGAAATAGTAGTAATGATCAAACAGTTCCCTTCTTTGGTCATTTTTTTCGGAGGTCAGTGCCGACACCCAGTACACGCCGTCAAAGCCGTTGGCTCTGGCCCTTTCATTCCAGATTGTTATCATTTCCTTAAGATAAGTGATGTTACAGCTTCTGTAGAGATTAACCACCGGCTTGTTGTTGATCTTTATATATCTTGGATCCTTGAAGAAATCCACCAGATAGTCGAAGTGATCCGTTATATCCTTTTCACCACCATAAACCTGATTCATAAGAACAGAAGTTGCCTGTCCATCCCAGGTTCTGGCCCAGGGCTCGTTTGCCCAGCAAATGCAGTAGCGTGCATCTATATCAGGATTATCCCGAAGGATCTCCATGGGTTTTTCGAGAAGCAGCTTCCCGTTA
>CAMNGO010000265.1 GCA_946538445.1 uncultured Lachnospiraceae bacterium | reverse complement strand
GACAGTCTGTTTTCGGAGGACCTTGATCAGTCCTCGTTCCTGCAGGACATATTTGACGGAGTCAATACTGGAAAGGATCAGGGAAGGCAGGTCCAGGAAGAGTATAACAGTCAGAAAGAGATTCGGGAAAATGGCTCTCCTGAGATTCAGGAAAAGAATTCTGCAGATAAGTTGGAAGAGATTCCGCCTTCCGATTCCGACCGGCAGCAGGAAGATCAGCTGGAAAATCTGGTAGAGGAGATTCTCCGCGCAGATTTAGATTCACCGGAGTACGAAGGCAGCGGGAGTGCTCAGGAACCTGCCGGGGGATCGTATACTACCGGCGGCAATGACGAAAAGACGAAAGCACAGAAGGAGCGCGCTTCTGATAGAAGTCCAAAGAAAGACGAGACACGGGAAAAATCTGCCTCCGATAGAAATAGAGAAAGCTCAGCTAAAATAAGTACAAAAAAGAGGGGCAGGTCACTGCGCCTGTTATCTGCCTCAATGATTATAGCTGCCGGTATTGTATTTTTAGGACTTTTACTCAGTCGTTTCGGAACGGTTCCCGGGATGCATTCTGCCAGTCAGACAGAAACAGGGGAAGATTCAGACTACAGGGATCTTTCGATGCTTGGCAGCAGATACAAAGATATCTATACCAAAAAGTATATTGCTTCCTATGAAGGAGAATGGGGAGTTCACTATCCTGAAATCTGTGTAATTGATCCAACTTGGATTATAGGCTCTGCTGAGAATCCCATCGTACCGGAAGAGAATCAAAGTTTAGCAGCCATATCCTCTGTTACAGGATATGGCTGCTACAACAGATTTGAAGATGACGAAGATTTTTCACTTTGGTATACATGTTCAGGATTTACGGTCAGTTATGCCCGCCCTGATGAAGAACCGTGGCATTTGTTTATTAATTATGTGTATCCTCCTGCGATTTCGGACAGGGAAAGGTTTTTTAAGGCTGTGAAGAACGACTATAAGTATCCTGCACAGTACGGGGGGCCGGATGATACTGAATTCCGGACAGGGGACATTCTTGAAACAGAAATAAACGGTAATCCGGTCTACTATATAGTTACAGATTTCGATGATCCTTCTGGCCCTGCATACAGGGATGTGATTTCCTTTGAGGAAAAACCTCTGGGATATGCTTTCATAACAGGATACAGGTTCAGAGCAGATGAATATTCCGACCCTGAGCAGGCGTTATTAAAGGTTTACGAACATCTGGAATTTTACACTGATGATTTTGAAAGCATAGAAGCCGGAGGGGAGCTCTTTTGCCAGACAAGGCTTTACAACCTTCAAAACGGCCACAGTGCCGAATTGGATTTTTCTGATATGGAAATCACCGAATCATATTTAGATGGTCCGGATCAGGCGACATTTTACTCGGGCGATTACTCTTTGGATCATATATGTGTGGCGACTGAGTACAAAGACACTATCATCTATAGTCACAGTGATGGACCTTTAGAGAATTATGATTATCATTTCCTGGAATTCCCATATTTAGGGGATTTTAACAAAGAATATAACTTAGAGAACACGGATCACAAACTATTCTCTTTTGACGGGCGGACAGTGCATTATTACGTGTATGACGTGACAAAGACTGAAACCACACAAGAATCGCAAAGTTACGTTTTTGACACGACAGAAACCGAACAAGATGAGCCTCTGCCTGTTAAGTTCTTCTGGTTTGTAATTGAGGATGGACAAGGAGGGGAAATCGTCCTGGCCCTGGAATATAAGGGAACATTTGCGGATGAGTTTGATCCGGACAACTTTGATCCGGAGAGCTTCCTGGAAGAACACCTCACTATTGAATGAAGTCGTTCACGAGCTCTTGTCGCTCATGAGCTCAGGGCTCATGGACAGGGTTTGTGCGCTCAGAGCTCATAGACAAGAGCTCGTTTGCCAGCTCACGGACACCAGATCTACGTAAAAACAGCTGTCTGACCACTCAGTTTCCACTGAGGATCAGGCAGCTGTTCAATTTTGCGTTTATTTCACGTTCACGAGCTCAGAGCTCCCGGACCCCTCACCGTTCACGAGCTCAGAGCTCACAGACACGCAAGGTCGATCTCCGTACAGAGGTCTTTCCAGGAGCAGCCGGGACAGCACGCATCCAGAAGCGCCCTGCACATAATGGGAATACCATAAGGATCTGTACGAATCTGGTCGTAAGATTCATCATCCGCGGAAGGAGGATCCTGCCCGGCAGGAAGCCTCCAAACAATCGTATCCCCTTCCTTAAGCTCAGTATGCGCAAGCACCAGAGCGTCAAAACGTTCGGGAGAGGCAGAGTCACAGACCCCGTTCCGGCAATGGGGACAGGCTGCGCACAGGTCATCACTTCCGTGGACGATCCTGATCCTGGCACCGGAGGGACTCCGCAGGGCAGCAATCACAGATTTCATTTTCTCATCAAAGGCCGGACTGTAGCCATGTCCCCGGTAATTCTGGATACACAGAAAATGATGGGGCCGCAGGCGAAGAAGAGAAAAATCATCATGAGAAGCGGATGATTTATTGGATTTATTGAATCCGGCTGATGAGGTGCGGGAATCGGGCAGCATCACATGTACCTGCTTTCATTCAGATTGTTTTTAACAGGGCTTCCACCTCGGGCCGGGTCGCCAGATTTTCGGAAAAAGCGCTGGC
>CAMNGO010000264.1 GCA_946538445.1 uncultured Lachnospiraceae bacterium | reverse complement strand
ACATATGATGTCGAAAAAGGTTACTCCAAAGAGTGGAATATCAACAAAGAGAAGGTTGTGCTCTGCGTGGAGAAACATCAGTAAGGAGGATATACCGTTTGATTAAGAAAAAACCATTTAATAAAAAAGCATTTAAAAAACAACTTCAGGGTATGTGCCGTCTCCTGTTCCGACGCAATCTGGATGAGGCGACACCTCAGCAGGTCTACCAGGCCGTGGCATACACTATCAAGGATGATATCATTAACGAGTGGATCAACACCCACAAAGCCTATGAGAAACAGGACCAGAAAATGGTGTATTACATGTCCATGGAATTCCTTATGGGACGTGCCCTGGGAAATAATATGATCAACCTCACCTGCTACGATGAGGTGAGAGAGTGCCTGGAAGAACTGGGATTCGACCTTAACCTGATCGAGGATCAGGAGCCGGATGCAGCCCTCGGAAACGGTGGTCTCGGCCGTCTGGCAGCCTGCTTCCTGGATTCTCTTGCCACTTTGAATTATCCGGCTTACGGCTGTGGTATCCGTTACCGTTACGGTATGTTCAAACAGAAGATTGAGAACGGCTTCCAGAAGGAAGTGCCGGATGACTGGCTCAAAGACGGGAATCCATTTGAGGTCAAGAGAGATGAGTATGCGGTCGAAGTGAAATTCGGCGGTTATATCGACGTGGAGATGCATGACGGGAAGGCCAAGTATGTACAGAAGAATTATCAGAGTGTACGTGCGGTTCCCTATGACATGCCAATCGTGGGATACGGCAATGGTATCGTAAATACCTTACGTATCTGGGATGCGGAAGCCATCAGTAATTTTAATCTGGACTCCTTCGATAAGGGAGACTATCAGAAAGCCGTCGAGCAGGAAAACCTGGCAAGGACCATCGTGGAAGTTCTCTATCCCAACGATAATCATATGGCCGGTAAAGAGCTCCGCCTGAAACAGCAGTACTTCTTTATCTCCGCCTCCGTACAGCGTGCGGTTAAAAAGTACAAATTACTGCATAATGATGATGTTCATAAATTGCATGAGAAGGTTACATTCCAGCTTAATGACACCCATCCTACCGTAGCGGTAGCTGAACTGATGCGTATCCTTATCGATGAGGAAGGTCTGGAGTGGAATGAGGCCTGGGAAATCACCACAAAGACCTGCGCTTACACCAACCATACCATCATGTCGGAAGCCCTGGAGAAATGGCCGATCGAACTGTTCTCCAGACTGCTCCCCCGTGTTTATCAGATTATCGAGGAGATCAACCGTCGGTTTGTCCTGGAGATTCAGGCCAACTACCCGGGTGATCAGCAGAAGGTTGCCAGCATGGCCATCCTTTATGACGGGCAGGTACGCATGGCTCATCTGGCCATCGCAGGAAGCTACTCTGTCAACGGCGTAGCAAAACTGCATACAGAGATCCTGAAGAAGAGAGAACTGAAAGATTTCTATGATATGATGCCCTGGAAGTTCAACAATAAGACCAACGGTATCACCCAGAGAAGATTCCTCCTTCACGGAAATCCGCTTTTGGCTGACTGGGTCACCTCCAAGATCGGAAATGACTGGATCACCAACCTGGAACATCTGAAGAACCTCAATGTGTACGTGGATGATGAGAAGTGCCAGCATGAGTTCATGAACATCAAATACCAGAATAAGGTGCGCCTTGCCAAATACATCAAGGAGCACAACGGAATTGATGTGGATCCCCGGTCCATGTTCGACTGTCAGGTGAAGAGACTTCATGAATACAAGCGCCAGTTGATGAACATTCTCCATGTGATGCACCTTTATAATGAAATCAAAGAGCATCCTGACATGGATATCGTGCCCCGCACCTTTATCTTCGGTGCCAAGGCAGCTGCAGGTTACACCACCGCAAAATTAACCATCAAACTGATCAACTCTGTGGCTGACAGGATCAACAATGATCCTTCCGTCGAGAATAAGATCAAAGTTGTATTTATCGAGGATTACCGTGTATCCAATGCGGAGCTGATCTTCGCCGCCGCCGATCTGAGTGAACAGATCTCCACCGCTTCCAGAGAAGCTTCCGGTACCGGCAACATGAAATTCATGCTCAACGGTGCTCCTACCATCGGTACCATGGACGGTGCCAACGTGGAAATCGTGGAAGAAGTGGGAGAAGAGAATGCCTTTATCTTCGGTCTGTCCGCGGATGAGGTTATGGAATATGAACGAAACAGGAATTACTATCCTCGTGATATCTTTAATTCCAACGAAGATGTACGCAAAGTTCTCACCCAGCTGGTGAACGGATACTACTGCCCGGACAACCCGGAACTGTTCCGCGCACTCTACAATTCTCTTCTGGATCAGGATACCTACTTTATCCTGAAAGATTTCGATTCTTATAAAGAGGCTCACAAACGGGTGGATGCCGCTTACCGGGATGAGAAGAAATGGGCCCGGATGGCTATGATGCAGACAGCCAACGCCGGAAAGTTCTCTTCGGACCGCACCATAGAAGAATATGTAAAAGATATATGGAAATTAGGAAAAGTCAAAGTCTGAATCGTATAAATTGCCGGTGAGGCTCCTGATTTCCCCGAATAAAAAGGCATTGTCATGTTGGCAATGCCTTTTTTCGTTTTGGAATCTTGCTAAAAAGCAATTTTATTATATTAATTTGACATATTGCATAA
>CAMNGO010000263.1 GCA_946538445.1 uncultured Lachnospiraceae bacterium | reverse complement strand
AATGTAGGCGACATTATTTCGGTGAATAATTATGTGGGCCTGATACAGATGCAAAACGGGTATCAGATCCAGGTGCTTCCAAAGATCGACTTTGGCAGCAATCCAGACAGCAAGAATGAAGAAACGAAGCGAGTGTTCCTTCGGATGCTTCGTACCATGAAGGACTTTCCGAGTAAGGTCTTCAACGACGCAAACTTGAAGATGGACCGGATGACCCTATATGAGATCTTCATTAACATGTATTTGCAGGAAGTCCGTACTCTTGTAAAACATGGAATCAAGTCCGCATATATCGGCAGGGAGGATAACCTGAACTATTATAAGGGAAAACTGGTCGTAGGTGAGCATATCAAGCAGAATGCTGCTCACGGGGAAAGGTTTTATGTCCGATACGATGAGTACCTGGTTGACAGAGCAGAAAATCGGCTGGTGAAGGCTACCCTGTTGAAACTACAGAATATTACAGTCAGCGCGGAGAATCAGAAAGAGATTCGTCAGCTTCTCACGTCGTTTGAAATGGTGAGACCGTCGATAAATCACCAGAAGGAGTTCTCCAAGGTGGTGATTGATCGGAACACCAAAGATTATGATATGCTGATGCGTTGGTCCAGAGTATTTCTGTTGAACAAGAGCTTCACTACTTTTTCTGGTGGCACAAATGCACGTGCGTTGTTGTTCCCGATGGAGAAAGTATTCGAATCGTATGTGGCCCAGCAGCTAAAGAAAGTGCTCGTGGATCTGGACTGGGAAGTATCGAGCCAGGATAAAGGCTACTATCTTTTTGATTCTCCACGGCAGTTTGCGCTGCGACCGGATATTGTTATAACCAGGGAAGATGGAACCAAGATTATTCTGGATACCAAGTGGAAAAGCCTGGTAGATAAGCCGAGACTTAATTACGGAATTTCCCAGGCAGATATGTACCAGATGTACGCATATTCTAAGAAATATGATACGCCTGAGATATGGCTGCTCTATCCGGTAAATCCGGAGATGCGGGACCATCAGGATATTTCGTTTGATAGTGATGACGGTGTGAATGTCCGCTTGTTTTTTGTGGATGTAGCAAATATAGAGAATAGCCTTCGTGCATTACGGGACAGGCTGATATAAGAGAGATGAAATTATGGATATGACCGTACCTATAAAAGTCCATCACAAAGAATATGGGGACGGAGAGGTAATCAAAACTACTGCAGAAAAAATATATGTGAAGTTTTCAGGGAAGCAGATGATCTTCCCCTACCCAGAAGCTCTGGAGAAGGGGTATTTGACGGCGTCCGGGTTTTCTGTGAACAAGGGAGCTGCGCCTCACGAAGATTCCGAATTCCTGTTACCGGAGGATATAAAGCATCGGATTATTGTTATAAAAATCAACCAGCGCTATGAAAGCGGTATGAATCCGGATGATTTATATAATTCAGTACGTGGTATTTGGAAAGCATCAAAGGACAGAGCTGAGAAGGCGGACTATGCTTTTGGAGTATATCAGTCTCAGATAGTTGCGGTCTACAAACCAACGGAGTGGTATGTCTGCAAGGAGGCACAGGACAGACTTCCGAGAAAGGATATCGTCTTATCATCCAAAAATGAAAACCGGATCTTCTTTGAAGACGAGTCATATGAGCAGGGACTTCCGCTTGATGATAACCAGCAGTTCTATATGGGAAAGTCGATTAGCAAATTGACTATGAATAAGAAGTCTCAGAATCCTATAACATATTTGGAGCCGGGTGGTGAACAGCTAACGGAGGCAGATGACGCTAATTCTCGGGAAGTGATTATTGATGCATCCGAGATGATCGAGTATGGAAGCATCTATGAAGCTATAAACTCGGTGACTGGGACAGAGTACACCGGATGGATGAAAGCAGTTTGGCCAAGTGGGAATAAGAGCTTACCATACTGCATTTGGTTTCCAAAACTGGCAGAAACAAAAAATGGAAAGGCAGTACCCGCTGCGAATAATTGCATTAATACCATTTCTGCTGATTGGAATGAAGTCATATATGAGTATGTTGGGGATAAGCAACAAAATGTGGACGATAGGCAAGAGGATCCTAATTCAGTTCCCACTTTGATTTTTGCGAAGGAACCTAAGGGAGGACCTTATATTTTCAGAGGCGCCTATATTCCTGACTCGGAGAAGAGCAGGAACAACTATTATGTTTCAAAAAGAATTGGGACGCGGATTAAGCTGAGCGGCAAACCAGCGGACCAGATTGAGATACTGGATGACTTTAGAAGCTGAGCAAGGGGGAATGGGTATGAGTTTCAAACCACCATTTAGCGTTGGAGAGGTGGTCTCGAATGCTGTGATGACAGAAGCGTTTAAGATTGGAAATATGGGTGGCATGCGCCGGTCCAAAACAACAGGCACCCTGGTCCTCATCAGTGACAACACAAAAGGTCTCTATAATGATAAATGGCACGATGGCATTTTGCATTATACCGGCATGGGTAAGGTTGGAGATCAGACCTTGAGTGGAAATCAGAATAAGACCCTTGCGGAATCTAAGACAAATGGCGTCGAAGTACATCTGTTTGAGGTTGATGATCCAGGAAAATATACATATTCTGGCGTAGTTGAACTGGCCGGAGAACCTTATCAGGAGACTCAGCCAGATGATAATGGTAACCCCAGCCAGGTCTGGATGTTCCCCATTAAAAAGGTGGCTGAGGTAAAAGTGGT
>CAMNGO010000262.1 GCA_946538445.1 uncultured Lachnospiraceae bacterium | reverse complement strand
AGAGACACAGTATAACTGAGAGAAAAAGCCGGCTAAATACACACAAAACTTAACCGATATACGTTAAGTAACGCTCTGCCGGTATCGAGTTTGAATGAAAACCCTTGTTAGCGTCAGGCGGAATTAACCACAGACAGTCAATAAGAATTAGCCAATTTCAGCCAAGAAGAAATAGCCAATGCAACAGCCACTCCCTTCTTATTTGTTGATAGCTTTTGTTACTGTCAATGGGTCTCCGGCGGACAATGCGATTGTCTCACAGCCTTTCCCACGATAGCTGTTCCCCTTGATATAAAATACGGTTGCAACATCAAAGATACGGTCAAGAGAGCATAAAAGCGATGAGTCCTCACTGAAAAACTCTCCCCATTTATCCGGACCTGTATTGCTGGTAAAAATCATCGTGTTAGGGCCTTCCTTGTTATAGCGCCTGTCAATGACGTCAAAGAACATCCTTGTGTTCTCTTTACTAAATACACAGCGGCCCATCTCATCAATGATCAGGCAGGATGGCCTGACCAGGCCGCTGATGCAGGAATCCTCTCGCCCATACTTTCTTGCTTCCGTAAACTTCTGGTTAAGTTCCGTTGCTTTCAGAAAATATGACTTCATCCCTTTTTGGCAGCATGCCCGTCCATAAGCCATTGCCAGGTGTGTCTTCCCGACTCCCTGAGGACCGATAAACGCAAGGTTCTTGTGTGCATATAATGCTGACAAGGTAGGAAGGCTTTTCAACACTTCTTTCTGCTTGCCATGGAACAATGCAAAATCAAAGTTTTCGAAAGATTTCGGATTGCTCAGGGGCAGTCTGCTGGAGTTGAGCAGAGTTGAAACGATACGTTCCTCTTTTTTCTCTTTCAGATGACTGAATACCTGAAGCACTGCCTGCAGCTGATTGTCACTCAGATCCTGATCAGCAGCGAACTGCGCCATCTCCTGTTCATCAAAATCCACATCCAGGTAATTCGCAGCGATTCCGATCTGTCGGAAGATAGACTCATTCATTCCACAGGCCCTCCTCAAAGTTGAAGCGGTCGAATCCGGAATCATGAGTTGGAAGTCCTAACTGCTGTATCTGGATCCGCACAGGGGCCGTAGGATGTTCTTCAGGCTGTGAGACAGCATACTGGTCTTTGCAGTAGCTGTCCTTCCTGCCCCATGTTACATCGTGGGTCGTCAGAATCTTTGTCATTTGAAGGTTATAGATGTAGAGAACATATCCGTCACGATTTACGCGGCAGGTCTTCTCTGTATACCAGTACGGAACCCCGAACCGGCGCCCCTCATAATTCACAAATCCGTCAAAGGATATCTTTCTTTCAGGACAAAGGTAATAGGACAGTTCGATGGTATTCTCCAGCCTTGAAGCATGCTTCATGCAGATCTCAGAGTGCTTGTCATTAGGAATACAGTCAACTGCACGGTGATAGACAGCATTCTGCTGGTCACACCATCGGATGGCTTCATAGTTCAGGTCCGTTAATTCATGATAGATGCGTCCCGGAAGGAAATTGTCTTTAACAAACCGTATGAGTCGTTCAACAGCACCCTTTGTGAAAGGATGCCTCGGTTTACACAAACGGGTCTCAAAGCCGATGTTCCCCATAAATAATTCGTAATCTTTCTGCCATACGGGATGCCCTTCTTCGTCCCTGCGGAGCACAACACTTTTCATGTTGTCAGTAAGGATGAATTTAGGAACCCCCATATACAGGAATGCATGAATCATTCCGATAAACAGGCTTTCCTGCCGGGCGTTCGGGAAGAACTCAATATAACGCTGTCCACAGCAATGACAGATCATGGCAAAACATGCGATTCTGTATGTTTTCCCTGTTTCCGTCTCTACCGTTACAAACCCCCAATCCATCTGGTAGCATTCTCCGGGCTCTGTCCGATAGCGTCGTCCCCGGTTACCTTGCGGAGCTACAATCTGACGTTTTGGGGGAACAAGGTCCTGGTGTTCACTGATATAATTCTTTATGGTAGAAAGGCGGCCCTGGTAACCTGCTTCTTTCATTCTGTCAAAACAGACAGAAGAATTAGTGATTCCTTTGGAAAGCAGGGTGTCGATGACGCCTGTAAAGCCGGTCAGGATGGTATGATCCGCCCTGCGTCCGATCAGGGCATGTGGTTTATCGACAAACCCATCTTTCTGGATCCTGCGTAGTTTTGCCCGTGTGATCCCGGTACGGCGTTGGAGATCTGCCAGATTTACGTGATCAATATCAAACTTATCACCAAGATCCTTCTTCATTTCATCGAGTGCTTGTGCTATTATTTCAGTTAAGTCATTGGTTTTTTCTTCCATTCGTACTGTATCGACTGTTGCATTGGCTTACATCAGTCTATCCATTACATTGAAAAAATCAATGACTTTTCCGATCGCTCACATGATCAGGAGATAGCTTTATTGGCTATTTCTATCTGGCTAAAATTGGTCATTTCTCGTTGGCTATTTGTGGCTGTTTCCGCCTGACGCTAACAAGGCGGAATTAACCACCCCCTTTGGGGTTGTTTTCTCCTGACGCTAACATCTTATTTCCGTAAGATTCAAATATTCGTGACAGTAGGAACACGCCACCGTGTAGATCCCCTTCTTCAACTTCTTGGCACTTTTTAATTATCCTATTCTAATATCGGCAAATCCTTTACTGTGATTTCACTTAAGTCATTATCTGAAATATCTGTATATG
>CAMNGO010000261.1 GCA_946538445.1 uncultured Lachnospiraceae bacterium | reverse complement strand
CTTTTGCGCCAGGATAAAGCAGCTTTTCTGAAAGAGATGGATCGTTTCCGCGATTTGATTCTTTCTGCTTCTGAATGTTATAAAGGCTGCTATGCTAGGGAAAAAAATCCCGAAGAAAGGCAAAAGACTACGCTTTTGCAGAGATATTGTTATTATGACATGGTTCCACATAATTGTTTTTATTGGCATGGAGAATTTGTTTTCTACGATCAGGAATTTGTTCTGGAGGATTATCCTGTCAATGTGGTCCTTATTCGCATGGTGGACAGTGTATATAGCGGTTATGCAGATTTGGATGAAATACTGCCTCGCGGGGAAGTATACCAGCGGTATGATTTGATGGAGGAAAAGGATCGTTGGCATAAGCTGGCAGGAGATTTTCTTTCCATCCTGCGCAAAGAAAAGGAATTGGGAATGTATCACAGCAAAGTTCGGAAGGATCCTGCAGTTGTAGAGGCGAATCGTCGGCGTATAAATTATTCCCTGGAGGAGTATCAGAGACTTTTTGTTAGAATATTTGATGATGTGGATGAAAAGCAGCTGATTCTCTTTGGCTCCGGAGCTTATGCAAAGAACTTCATTTCCTTGTATGGGAAGGAATATGGCATTCAAGTGGTTCTGGATAATAGTCATAGCAGATGGGGACAGATGGTTGAGGAAGTGAAAATTGTCTCACCAGAGATACTGTGCAATTTACCGCCGGAAAACTATAAGGTCATTGTCTGTATTAAAAATTATTTGCCTGTTCTGCGGCAGCTGGAGCGTATGGGTGTTCAACATTATGGGGTGTTTGATCCCAATATTTCCTATCCACGAAGGGAAAAAAGAGAGATTATCGTTTCGCAAGATGCGTCCTGCAATAAAGGAAAAAAGAAGTATCATGTTGGATATGTTGCGGGAGTCTTTGATCTCTTTCATATGGGACATCTTAATATGTTCCGGCGTGCCAAGGAGCAGTGCGACTATCTGATTGTCGGAGTGGTTTCAGATAAGGCTGTGCATCAAAATAAGGGGGAAAACTTTGTTCCCTTCGAGGAGCGGATTGAGTTGGTGCGTTCCTGTCGTTATGTGGATGAGGCGGTAGAGATACCGCTGCATGCCGGTGGTACAAGAGATGCCTGGCATTTGTACCATTTTGATGTGCAGTTCTCGGGCAGCGATTATGAGCATGATGAGTACTGGCTGCGGGAGAAGGCTTTTCTGGAGCAGCATGGTGCGACGATGGTTTTCTTTCCCTATACGCAGTCCACATCTTCGACAAAGCTTAAGGCGTTGATTGAGAAGCGATTAATCTAAGAGCTACACTTAGATTCAAGAAGGTGATTGCATGGAGATTGTTTGTTCGCCTGCGGGCGTCATGGATAGGGATTGCCTGGGGCAGGGAATGAGGGATATTGCTGAAGCAGGATTTTCCGAGGTCATGATGGATCTTTCCCTGTACTGTACCGGTAGGGAAATCGAAGGTGGAGGAAGAGACAGCCGGTGTGGCCAGGTTTGCAGGGGGCTTCAAGAGGCGAATCCTATCGCTTTGCAAGATGAGGCGGAGGTTTTTCTGCAGTTGGCGAGTGAGCACGGCCTGCATTCTGCTGTGGCCTATATGCCGTATCTTTTGACCGAAACGAAAATGGGGGATTGTTCCGTACTTTTGAAGAGACTGGCGAAAGAAAGTATTTTGGCCTGTCGTCACGCCGGATGCAGATATCTGGTGGTTCGTCCCCTGTTTTCTGGCGTGGAGAAAAAAGAGCTATGGGATGTGAATCGTGCTTTTTATCTGGGATTGGCAGATGTGGCAAAAGATGCGGGCGTAACCATTCTTTTGGAGAATCAGTGCCGGAGTGTAAATGGGCATATGGTGCGGGGGGCGTGTTCGGAACCGGAAGAAGCAGCGGCATGGGTCGATGCCTTGAATGAGGCCTGTGGGGAGGAGCGGTTTGGCTTTTGTTTCCATGTGGGAACGGCCAGCCTCTGTGGAATGGATCTTCACGGCTTTGTGACAACTGTGGGAGCCAGGCTGAAGGTCTTGATTCTCAGTGATACGGATGGGCGAACCGAAGGAGGATTCCTTCCCTTTACTATGGTAGAAAAGGGGACTTCCAAGACGGACTGGTCCAGGCTGATGAGTGGATTGAGGAAAATCGATTTTGACGGAGTGATGGTCCTTTCGATGGGAGACACGGTAAAGGCTTTTCCTTTGACGCTTCGTGGGGAAGTGCTCCGACTGGCAAAAAAAATTGGCCAGCAGTTCCAAGAACAACTGGCTTCTGACATAGATGCGCTGCTTCAGCGATATCCTCAGCGTGTGCTTTTTGGCGCGGGAAATCTGTGCAGGCTTTATATGCGGGTATTCGGTGAGAAGTATCCACCCCTCTTTATCACAGATAACAATGCAAAGATTTGGGGGACGGAGATTTGTGGGCTGCCTGTCAAGTCTCCAGCGGAATTGAGCACGATTTCCGAGGAATGTGCCATTGTCATCTGTAATGTGTTCCATCATCAGAGCATTCGCGGACAAATAGAGGGGATGGGGCTTAGAAATCCGGTGATGGTATTAAATGACGAGTATTTGTTTTCCTCGAAGAAGAAGGTCTCTGAGGAGGAGTATGATGCTAAAAAATGAAAATGGGAGCACTTTGAAACTTTTACTCCTTTGTTAGTTATGCTTTATCCTGCGCAGATAATCATCGAACTGGGGAACTGTAAAGTCG
>CAMNGO010000260.1 GCA_946538445.1 uncultured Lachnospiraceae bacterium | reverse complement strand
GGAATGGATAAAGTATTTTTCACCAACAGCGGTACCGAAGCCATCGAGGGTGCCTTGAAGGTTGCAAGAAAATATGCTTACCAGAAGGATTCCTCCAAGGAATACGAGTTTATCGCCATGAATCATTCTTTCCACGGAAGAAGCCAGGGAGCCCTGTCAGTAACAGGTAACAGCCATTACCAGGATGGTTTTGTGCCGGTAAACATGAGAGCGGTATTTGCCGATTTCAATGATCTCGAAGATGTACGTTCCAAACTGACGGACCGGACCTGTGGAATCATCTGTGAAGTTGTCCAGGGAGAGGGCGGTATCTATCCGGCAGATAAGGAATTTCTGGAAGGTCTTCGCAAAATCTGTGACGAAAGAGACATCCTGCTGATCTTTGATGAAGTTCAGTGTGGTATGGGACGCTGCGGGTCACTCTATGCCCATGACATCTACGGGATCAAACCTGATGTGATGGCTCTGGCCAAGGGACTGGGCTGCGGCATTCCGGTGGGAGCCTTCGTAGTAGGAAAGAAAGCCAGCCAGGCCCTGGTACCGGGAGATCATGGTACCACATACGGCGGCAACCCTCTGGCAACGGCAGCGGTAAACAAAATCTTCGAGATATTTGAGGAAATGAATCTTGTAGATCATGTAAAAGAAATAGGTATTTATCTAAATAACAAGTTAAATGAACTGAAAAACAAACATGCATCTATCGTAGACCATCGTGGCCTGGGTCTCATGCAG
Organism: uncultured Lachnospiraceae bacterium; assembly: GCA_946538445.1. Classification (GTDB taxonomy): domain Bacteria; phylum Bacillota; class Clostridia; order Lachnospirales; family Lachnospiraceae; genus Anaerobutyricum. The sequence goes on along the minus strand of CAMNGO010000260.1, from coordinate 1,974 downwards.
GGACTTGAGTTCGACCGGCCGGTAGGCCCTGTGGTCAGTAAAGCTTTGGAACAAGGACTGTTACTGATATCTGCAGGCCCTAATATAATCCGTTTTGTTCCTCCTCTCATCATCACCGAATCCCATGTGGATGAGATGATCGGCATACTGGATAAAGTACTTGCTGATGAAGCTTAAACATTCCAAACCTGATCCTTCCGGGGATCAGGTTTTCTTTTTATTTTCTGTTTTTTCATAGATAGAATCCCCTTGTATTCAACTATGATTTTGAGTATTATATATATGGTGGAAAATAATTCAGACTGCCTTTTTCATGAAATGGAAAGGGGGTTCTGAACTTATGCGGAAAATAAGAATAAAATGTATTGCTCTTGCGCTGGCTTTGCTTATTCTGCTGGGAGGATGCGGCTCCGGTTTTTTGTCGGACCTTTATCCGACAACGGACTCTGTAGGGATTCCGGAAAAAAACCAGGAGAACCATAAGGGCTCGGAAGCCAATAGTACCGGGGATTTAAGTTCTGATAAGGACGATGACCCGGCGGACCGGTGGATCTACGTCCATGTCTGTGGCTGCGTCATCAAACCCGGCTTGTACCGTTTTAAAGACGGAGCCAGGATCGATGAAGCCATCCGGGCAGCCGGTGGTTTCAGCAAAGATGCGGATGAGAAAAGTGTCAATCTGGCCCAGATTATGACGGACGGAAGCCAGATTGAGGTCCTTCCTTCAGGGGTTACTGAAGAAAAAAACCCGTCAGGAGATTCCCGGATCAATCTTAATCTTGCTCAGAAAGAGGATCTGATGACACTCACCGGTATCGGTGAAAACCGTGCACTGGCCATCATTGCATACCGTGAAGAGCACGGTGGATTCACTTCTGTGGAAGAATTAAAAAAGGTGGAAGGGATCGGAGACGGAATATATCAGAAGATAAAAAATTCTATTAAGATATAGACGATATAGGGGTGTGCTTATGAAGAAAATACTTGTGGTGGATGATGAAAAACTTATCGTCAAGGGGATAAAGTTCTCCCTGATGCAGGATGACATGGAAGTGGATTGCGCCTACGATGGTGAAGAAGCCCTGGAGATGGCAAAAAAGACCGAATACGATGTGGTACTTCTGGATGTCATGCTTCCCAAGATGGATGGCTTTGAAGTGTGTCAGCTGATCCGGGAATTCTCCAATATGCCCATCATCATGCTCACCGCCAAGGGTGATGACATGGACAAGATCCTTGGTCTCGAGTATGGTGCAGACGATTATATCACAAAACCTTTTAATATCCTCGAAGTGAAAGCCAGAATCAAGGCCATCATGCGCAGAAGTTCACGTAAAGTAGTGGAGGAAGAGAAGAAAGTATTCGAGAAGGATGCTTTAAAGATAGACTGTGATGCCAGAAGAGTCTTCGTGGATCAGAAGGAGATCAAGCTGACAGCCAAAGAGTTCGATCTTCTGGAACTTCTGGCCTTTCATCCCAACAAGGTATACAGCAGGGAAAACCTGCTGAACATCGTGTGGGGATATGATTATCCGGGAGATGTCCGCACGGTGGACGTTCATATCAGACGCCTTAGGGAGAAGATTGAGAACAATCCTGGGGATCCGGTATATATTCACACTAAGTGGGGGGTAGGTTATTATTTCCAGGATTAATTACAAGGTAATCTCCCATTTTATATCATTTTCCATTTTTATCGGCGTATTATTTGTCCTGATCATGAATCTCTTTCTTCATACCGCAGCCAGGAGACTGGTTATGGCACAGGATAAAAAGCTGATAGACCAGAGGGAAGATTATGTCAGAATGCAGAATAATATTCTGGCCAACCGGATCATCCATGAAGGAATCGATGAATTCACCGTATCCGGTGATTTTTCCGAAGATTCGGATATGATAAGCGAGCTTCAGCTGATTGCCGGTGGACTGGAGGGCCGCATTATTCTGCTTGGCTCTAATTTTAAAGTGGTTTCA
>CAMNGO010000259.1 GCA_946538445.1 uncultured Lachnospiraceae bacterium | reverse complement strand
ATGCGAATCCTTTTCATAACAAAGGTCAGTTCCTCATCAGAAAAAGCTGTATAGTGAATCAGCTCTCCACGATGCATAACTACACCCCCGTTGCTGCAGATAAAGCTCATCTTATCCGAATCCGGTTCAAACTGTTTATAGAGCCTGGCGTAGGCTCTTCCACTGACAGGAACAAATATTATTCCCTTTTTTTCCAGTTTTATAATCATATCATGGAGGTTTTCAGGAAGTCTTTTCCTGCTATCCAGCAAGGTTCCGTCCAGGTCCGTTGCAATCAGTTTTATCATAATGTCCCTCCTGTTAAACTTGAATCATGCATAAAAAATATATCATATCAACGATACGGAGTCAAAGTTATCATAAACAGGCCCGATGTAGATATATTTAAAAATATCGATGTATGAAGAAACAGGAGCATCGGTTTTTCCTTAACTTCCGCTGCTCCTGCTTTTATTGCAATTCCATTCCATCCTATGCTGCTATCTTTACTTAATGGTCTCAGCCATCTTTCATTCAGCGTCAGGACGACCTTCAATTCTTATGCATAGACCTCTTCTTCATAATCCGCAATTCTCTGAACCTTAGGTACAGACCTTCCGTTCATATCAAAGGTTCCGGAAAGGTATTCTTTTACCATAACCTTGGCCAGCTCGATACCGACAACCTGCTCGCCCATGGTAATGATATTGGCATGGTTGGAGAGCTCAGCCCTCTGTGCCTGGTATACATCGTGGATACATGCTGCATAAGCACCTTTTACCTTGTTGGCTGCAATGGAAACACCGATGCCGGTACCGCAAACCAGGATACCCTTGTCATACTTCTTAGCTGCAACGGCCTCAGCTACTTTAATAGCTACATTGGCATAGATCGGATCATCACTGCCGAAGTCCTCGACCTCATGACCCAGCTCTTTCACATAATCCATCAGCTTTAACTTCATGCTGCTTGCGTTAGGATCACATCCGAATACTATTTTCATAATGAACTCCTTTTCTTCTTTTATATCATATCTATTATTTTCTATGTATTGGATCAACTCTTAACAGTTTATCCTGATCTGATTATTTTCCAAGATAAGCTTTAACCGATTTGGCTATGCCCTTTGCATCCAGATCATAATAAGCCAGAAGTTCCTGATAATTGCTGCTGGTGGTAGCATAGATGTTGGGAATGCCCAGTCTCTTAACTGTCACACCATCCATATCTGACAGGAGTTCCGTCACCATGGAACCCATACCGCCATTGATATAATGCTCTTCCACGGTCACTACCTTCTTTGTCTCTGCTGCGGCATCCCGGATCAGGTCTTCATCCAGGGGAAGAACGGTGGGAAGACCGATGATCTTAGCCTTAATGCCGGCTTCCTTAAGGATCTCATTGGCTTCTATGACATCCTTGGTGCAGGAACCTGTGGTGATGATGGTGACATCTTCTCCATCCTGGATTATGTCACCCTTACCAATAACAAAGGGCTTTCTCTCGAAAAGTACCGGGATCTTAGGATTACCTATCCTCATATAGACAGGTCCTTCGTACTCGATCATGGCCTTGCAGGCCTCCTCGATCTCCACCGGATCCTGGGGAGCAAGGATGGTCATGCCGGGAATCAGTCTCATAAGACCGAAGTCATCCAGGCTCTGATGGGTTACGCCCAGGTCAGAGTAGGTGATGCCGCAGTTTCTTCCGACAAGCTTAACGTTCTGCTTCATGTAACCCATATCATTTCTAACCATCTCATAGGGACGGCAGGTTACAAAGGGAGCGATAGCGCAGAATACCGGGATCTTGCCTGCTGTAGCCATACCGGCTGCCATGCCGACAGCGCCCTGCTCCATGATACCACACTCAAAATATCTCTCCGGGAACTGGTCGATAAAATCACCGAATCCGGAACTCTTCCCGCTATCTGCGGAAAATACTACGACGTCTTTATTCTCTTTGGCAATTTCAGTAACTGCTTTTCCAAATGTTTTTCTGGGATCCATTAATTCGCCGATCATTATACCAGTTCCTCCTTCTCCTTCTCAAGTTTGCTTACCAGCTCTGCCATCTCCTTCTCTGCCTGATCCAGTAACTCTTCCGTAGCATTCCAGAAATGGAATCCTGCCTTATTCTCTCCAAATGAAAGACCCTTGGCTTTCACCGTATCACACAAAATCATAGTTGGCTTACCTTTCTCCTCCGGTATGCTGTCCAGAGCATCAAGGATCTGGTTCATATCATTTCCATCGATATACTTAACAGCCCAGCCAAATGCCTTAAACTTCTCATCGATGGGACGCATATCCATAACCTTGGTAACATCTCCACTGATCTGGAGACCATTATTATCGACAAATACCACCAGGTTGTCCAGACCGAATTTGGCCGCTGCCACAGCTGCTTCCCAGTTGGATCCTTCCGGAAGCTCACCATCACCCGTGATGGCATATACTTTATAGTCTTTTCCATCCAGCTTTCCGGCCATGGCCATTCCGTTGGCGATAGACATGCCGTGTCCGAGTGCTCCTGTGTTTGCTTCTACTCCCGGGAGCTTATGCATATCCGGATGCCCCGGAATCTTGGCAGCAAGCTTTCCGTAAGTATCAAGGACTTCTTTATCAAAGAAACCCTTCTCAGCAAGAACTGCATACTGGGCCAGGCATTTATGTCCTGCAGACAGAAGGAAACGGTCCCTGTCCTCCATTTTCGGATTCTCCGGATCTACATTCATCTTGTCA
>CAMNGO010000258.1 GCA_946538445.1 uncultured Lachnospiraceae bacterium | reverse complement strand
TATTCTAATCCTGTTCAGATTTTAAAAAGCAAGAAGGTAAGCTCAGGAAGACATGTTATGCCTTCAGGATTTCAGTTTCCAGAGTCCGAGGGCAGGCTTTCCTACAAAATATATTTCTTCTCCGTCCGGCATTATATTCCAGCCTTCCTTCAGTTTTCCGGGATCATACCGTTTGACAACTTCATGATAGTCCGCCCAGTTGTAGCCAACACCCCGCACTTCATCCTCGCTCATCAGTACTGGATCCGTCGCATAAGTAATGGTAAATCTTCCTTCCGATGATCCCTGGATCAGATGGGCAGCACTCATGATCTTGCCGGCAAATACTTTTCCCTGCCTATACAGACCAAGGATCCTTGGTGTTCCCGTATATCCGATCGTCCGGGTCATTTCATCCATCTCTTCGTTTTCGCCAAAAGCCTGGATGCCAGGTCCCAAAAGAAGGAGTTCTCCCCCGTCTGCTACGATCATTCTGGTACGGTATATTCCTTTGTTGCCGACCCAGGTCGTTTTTAATTCTCCGGGATCCAGATAGGCAACGACTTTTTTAGCCGGCCTGTCCAGATAGGTGATATTTAATTTCTGAGAAAGAGCGCAGGCTTTTTCGAATGGTGTGCGGGAGCTTCCAATAAAAACGCCGCAAAGCTCCACATGACCATCTCTGTTTTCTTTCGTCACAGTCTGAATATAGACAAGTGGAATCTTTCCATCGATAAAGTTCTTCTGTGCGTAGTCGTACAATTTACGGACCGGAGAATCCATCACGCCGAGACACTTTTCCATGCCGCAGATAGCACTCAGCATATGGGATTTATTGATCATACCTCTTCCGCCAAGACCTACAAACAGATTTTTGGAATAATTGGCCATTCCAACCACTTCGTGCGGCACAACCTGTCCTACAGAAAAAATCAGATCATATCCTCCGTCCATCAGAATATGGTTGACTTCTACTTCTATATCCTCATTAAAAAGCCCGTTGCTGATTTCAGAATTATATGATGCAGGCACTGTACCGATCTTTATCGTGTCTGTCTGCCAGTGATGTACCAGAAAAGCACTTTCTGGTATTTCCTTTCCAAAGAAGGCTTCTTTCTCTTCTTTGCTCATCTCCATATGCGTACCGAGAGCCGGTATGATATCTACCTTTGCTGTCCCGGATAGCTTACGGTACAAAATCTTCGTAAACTCTCCTGCATAGGAGTAGCATCTGGTATAATCCGGAGGAACGATCAGAACTCGTGACAGCCTGCCTGCATCTTTTAGTATTGCATCGACGGCATGCTCCATCTCCTCCTGTGAAACAGGAACTCCTCCGTGCTCAATGTATATTTCTTCCATCCCTTTTCTCCTTAAATCGCAGGGAGTTTCACAATTTTCTGCAGGATACTATACACAACTACATACATAAAGGCCCTTAGAGTCTTTTTACTCAATCCCACATCCTGCTATGTTGACGACTACTTTCATATACTGGCCTGGATTCTTTTCTATATCGATGATGGTTGCCGGTGCCTCTTCCAGAGATACTGTTTTGGTAAGTATTTTGGCTACGTCAACTTTTCCTGAAACGATCAGATCTACAGCTTCTTCAAATTCTCCGGCACTTGTACGTGCACCACGCACGTCAATTTCTTTTTTGGTAAAGAGATCTGTCGGAAGTGATGTTTCCTTTTTCGGCCATCCTGTAAGAGTGATGCGTCCCGCATTGGATACAAGATCAATGGCACCACGGATACAGGGATTTGCTCCTGTACACTCCATAACAAGTTGTGCCATATTGCCGTCTGTGATTTCAGAAACGACCTTTAACGGATCTTCAGAGCCCGAATTGATCACATATTCAATGCCGAGCTCTTTAGCAAAATCCAGTCTTTCCTGAACAATGTCGATCATAATTGCATGTGCGCCATAGGCTTCAGCTGCAAGACCTGCCAGTAATCCGATCGGGCCGGCCCCATAGATCGCACAGTACTCGCCGGCTTTCAATCCTCCACGATGAATACCGTGAAGAGAAATGGTAAGCGGTTCTGCCATGGCTGCCAGTGTCCAGCTCATGTTTTCCGGCTTTTTAACAAGAAGTCTTGACGGATGGCAGAAGTATTCAGCCATTCCTCCATCTACATGCACTCCCAGAACCTTAAGATCTGTACAGCAGTTGGTCCGTCCGATGGAACAGGGATAGCAATGTCCGCAATAAATATACGGATCAACAATGACTTCGTCACCAGGTTTAAATCCTTTAGGATTGTCCTCTTCGTCGATGGATTCGATAATTCCCGCCAGCTCATGGCCGATCACTCTCGGATAAGTGACCAGTCCGTTTGTTCCACGGAATGCTCCGATATCCGAACCACAGATTCCTGCAGTAATGATTTTAATAAGAGCCTCTCCCTTACCCGGCGTCGGTTTATCCTGCTCGACACAATGAATTTCCCATGGTTTTTCAAGTTTAACAGCTTTCATGTTTTCCTCTTTTCCGCCTGCCATATTCTGTTTTGCGCTACTGCGCAATAAACAGGTAAATGAACAGACTGCCTTTTTTAAACGTTCCAGTTTTAATCTTCCAGTAAAATCTTTCAGCCAGATTCTGCCTTTTCGAAAAGGCTTTACATCAATCTATCTGACATTGTTTCTAGCTTCATTTTTTCCGGAATTCTTTATGCCGTTCTTTCCAGCATTCTTTATGTCATTCTTTATGCTATTCCTTATGCCATTCTTTATGCCATTCTTTA
>CAMNGO010000257.1 GCA_946538445.1 uncultured Lachnospiraceae bacterium | reverse complement strand
TCGGATCAGCATCTGCAGCAGCATGTTGGGGGCCTTTTCCCGGATCATATCCAGTCTTTCCCAGGGAGATTCATGAAGAAAACGGTAAGCCACATCGAAGGTAGCGCCACCCCAGCATTCCAGGGAAAATGCATCATTTAATATCTCAGAGGTACCCTCCATGCCCTTGACGATATCTCTGGTCCTGACCCGAGTTGCCAGCAGAGACTGATGAGCATCACGACAGGTGGTATCGCAGATGAGGAGTTTTTTCTGGTCTTTGACCCAGTCGGCAACCGCCTTGGGGCCTTCGGCGTCAAGCATCTGCTTCAGACCCTTCCGTGCTTTTCCGGTTACCGGAGGGAATCTTGGCGTCGCATAAAAGGCATGACCTTCTTTTTCTTTCAAAGAGATCTCTGCGATATAATTGAGCATCTTGGTTGCCCTGTCCCCGCCTTCGTTAATTTCGAAGAGGGAGGGAGTCTCATCGATGAATTTGGTATGACATCCTCCATTGCGGAAAGTTTCATTAGTCAGCACATTGGAGATGAAAGCAATGTTGGTCTTAACTCCACGGACATGAATCTCCTGAATGGCGCGAAGCGCTTTCCGGCACACCCCGTCAAAGGTTGTATCCCAGGAGGTTACTTTTACAAGGAGAGAATCGTAATAGGGAGATACTTCTGCACCGGCACCTGCTGTTGCCCCGTCAAGGCGGATTCCAAAACCGCCGGACATACGGTAGATTACCGGCTGAACATGTACTCTCCCCTCTATTATCTTCTTGCCTCATCGGAAGGATATCAAAGTGCTAATGTGGCAAAATACTTCAGAATCAATACAGGTCTGTGGCAGAGCGACACAGCGGTCAATACCGAAGCCAACCTGGTTCTGGCCCTGAAAAACTATGGCTCCGATGTGGAATACAGCTTTGTATGGGGACAGGAGCATACCATGGCTGAAAGGAGCGGAGATCCCACCGCTAATTTCATTTCCTGGGTGGACCAGTGTGTTCGGTCCTCCGATAATACAGATAATAATTGACCATGAGAGATTCACCATGAGCTCTCCCTGACTAATATTTCCTCATAATCATGGTGTATTCTTCAACCACTGATAGCGATCATAGTGTATAATAATCTATAATTGTGAAAAAGGACTGCCTGAACCGGTTCTGAAGACATAGGCCCTGTGGCCTGAGAAGACTGTGGAATTAATATAATCCGGGAGGTGCTGTATGCCAAGAATATCCGTAAAGACTAATATATTCATTAATCGTGAGAAGAAATATCGTATGATCGTCGATTTCAAAGAGGCGATTGAGCTGATACCCTGTGAGAAAGGATCTTTTGTAATGGCAGACATTGATGATGAAGCTTTCATGCTCTTTGGAGATGAGGATGCATCTGCCCCCTGCGCTTCGATTGAGGTTGCCGTGATACAAGATGCTTTTGACAAATATGATAAGGAAATATTTGTGCAGGTACTTGCTAAGATGACGGAAGCTGTCATGAAGTATGCCCAGATCCCGGAAGACCGGATCTTTGCCTACTACCGCAATTCGCCGCTATGGACATACCGGCGGCAGGATATCATAGGGACTTTGGTTCATGTTTAGGTTCTGAAGCAGGATGCCCCGGGGCATGATGGATAGCAGGACCGTGAATCATAATTCCTATACGAAAAAAGATCCCTCTGATGAGGGAAATGACTTCGGATCAGTATGAGAGAGTCTTGAAAAAGCCTGGAGAAAGGCCCGTGGTGCCGGTCTCCGGGTTTTTTATGTCCATAAAGCGGAAGACAGGAGAAAATGAATCCATAATTTGTCATAAAAAAGAATAAACTGGTAATACCATGTGACCTTATGGTAAAGTACTTATAGTAATTAACATCCATGAAAAGAGGTAATGCAAATGAAAACAAACTACAGGAACGATCTGACCATGGATTCTTCCGGTTTCGTGCTGCTGGCGGACTATGTGCCTCATATTATTCAGGAGATCCGCTATTATTCCACTTATAATTTTATCGGAGACCGCATCGACGGTTATGAAGAGCCCTGTGCCCTGCTGACCATCGAGGCAGCCCGGGCATTGAAATCAGCCGCCAGCGAGCTGATTGTGCAGGGCTACCGGCTGAAGGTTTTTGATGCTTACCGCCCGACTTGTGCCGTAAAGCATTTTGTCCTCTGGGGTATCGAGGACCAGGATATTCGTATGAAGCCCTATTTTTACCCGGATCTGGAGAAGCAGAGCCTTTTTGCGGAAGGTTACATCGCCAAGCAGTCCAGCCACAGCCGGGGCAGCACGGTAGACCTGACCCTCCTGGATATGAAGACCGGAAAAGAAGTGGACATGGGAAGTCCTTTTGATATGTTCAGCGAGGTCTCCCACCCGGGATATGACGGCGTTACGGATGAACAATACGAGAACCGCATGCAGCTGCAAAAAGTCATGATTCGCAACGGCTTCCGGCCCTTTGACTATGAATGGTGGCATTTTACCCTGGAGAATGAGCCTTACCCGGATACATATTTTAATTTTCCGGTATCATCGGCTTATATGAAAAGATAGATGCCTTTCCTCCAGGAAGCAAACATGATTACTAATGGAACTGTTTTGTGATATGATAAGGTATCAGATAGGAGATGACTCCCTCATCTTTGGGGGGAGTCAGTTCCTTTTTATCAGTGGGAGTCACAAGCTCCCGTCTGATAACGCTCCGCGAGAGTGTCTTGAATATGAAGCCTTCAACTTC
>CAMNGO010000256.1 GCA_946538445.1 uncultured Lachnospiraceae bacterium | reverse complement strand
ATCGAGTATGCCGAGGATTACGCCACGGACAATCTGCTATATGATATATGGCGTTTTGGAAAAGACGGAGCCTGCTGTATCTGTCAGCTTCTTCTCGAGGAGGCAACCGACGTAAACTTCTTTGTTGGCAGAGCAATGAATCCTGCCCATCAGAACCCGGAACTTCCTCTCAGTTTTAACGTTAAGATGAATCTGGTCGAGGAACTGTCAAAGCATCTGAGGAAGATGGGCAAATATGTTAAGATAAGCTACTATTGAGAGAATGAACCAAGGAGGATAAGAGAGCAGATATGAGTGTACAGATTGAAACAGTGAAAACCGATTCTTTCTCCATGGATTATTTCCGGTTCGGACAGGGTGAAAAAACAATGGTAATCCTGCCCGGACTCAGTGTGCAAAGCGTCATGGGCTTTGCGGATCTTGTGATCGGAGACATGGATGATCAGGTGCTGGGACCTTATGCCTCCCTCCAGATGGCGGAGAATCTTCCGAATCAGGAAGGGATCGTCCTCTATATGTATAAGAGCTATGGACACGCTGCATACGACCTCGCCCCGGATTATAAAGAGCGCATATTGAGCTTTTTTAAGCAATAAATAGATGGAAGCAGTAAAGTGAATTACTTTACTGCTTCCTATTTTTTGTAAGACCTTATGCGGCTTGACAACATGAGTATTCTTCAATCAGCGGAGTATAATCCAAGCCTAATCGCTGATACAGATCGTCGGCACTTGGATTCATGCCGTAGATGTTGACAAAGGTGCGGACCACCATGTTCAGTAACTGTCTCATTTCCTTCAGAGTTCTGTTTTCTTTTTGCATCTCTAAGTACCTCCTTGCTTTATTATTAGTACGACAGATCAAATAGGAGGGTCAAAATAATTTGACTTCCATAGTAATAAAATATAACATAATTGTAGAGAAACCATGACTGACAGGATGCTCTTACCGTCTGTATAGAAAGGAGTGATAGGATGAAGAAATACCTGTATCTGCTAACTTTTGTATTCATTTTTGGCTGTCTATTTCCTATGTGTGTTTCTGCCGCGGATTATTCCGGCTACTCCAATAATAAAGTGGCCTTCGGTCTGAACCTGAGAACGGACCACAAGAGGCCGGAATGTGACAGACCCAAAGGAGTCACTTTGTCAAAATATCACACCTTCTACTATGGGATTAAGCCCTATAAAAAGAAGGATAAAGTAATCTATCTGACCTTCGATTGCGGTTATGAGAACGGGAATACCAAGAGCATCCTGGATACTCTCAAAAAGAATAAGATCAAAGCCATCTTCTTCGTCACGGAACCCTACATCAAGGGGAACCCCGGTCTGGTGAAAAGGATGAAGAAAGAAGGACATCTGGTAGGAAATCATACCACAACCCATCCAAGGCTGACGGATATCTCCGTACAGAAGATGAAGCAGGAACTGAATACATGCAAAGAGACCATGAAGAAAAAAACTGGCTATGAAATGGATCCCTACATGAGGCCCCCGGAAGGGGTCTACAGTGTCCGCGTAATGAAAGTGGCCGAGGACATGGGATATAATACCATGCTCTGGAGCTGGGCAATCCGGGACTACGAAGAAGAAGACCAGCCAAGTGTCCAGTATGTCATAGACAAGGTGAAGAAACATTATTTTCCCGGAATGATGCCACTGTTTCATGTCATCTCTTCTGCAGACCGAAAAGCCCTTTCCAAGATCATCTCTACCATGAAGAAGAAAGGGTACCGCTTCGGAAAGGTCACGGAGTTTACCAAGAAAAGAAAACTGAAATAACAGGAAGCTAAGAGAAGGATAAGTGTATGAAAGAAGAATGCCTGATATGTAAAGAACCCCTGGAATATCTGGAGACGGATATACTGATGGAGTGTGAGATATGCCATAAAAAAGAAAACAGTAAGACCAGGTGCATACATGGACATTATGTCTGTAATGATTGCCACACCAGGGGGATGGACGCCATCATCGGCCTATGCATGGCCGAGACTTCAAAGGACCCCGTTGCCATCATAGAAAAAATGATGCAGATGCCCTTCTGCCATATGCATGGTCCAGAGCATCACGTTATGGTGGGTGCCTCTCTTTTGACGGCATATAAGAATGCAGGTGGGGAGATTGACCTTAAAAGCGCCCTGATTGAGATGATGAATCGCGGCAGGAGCGTGCCCGGTGGAGCCTGCGGGTTCTGGGGAGCCTGCGGAGCAGGAATCAGTTCAGGGATGTTCATTTCGATCATATCGAAATCAACACCCCTTGCAAATGAGCCCTTTGCCCTGTCGCATCAGATGACTGCGAAGTCCTTGGCCAATATCGGTCAGATAGGAGGTCCTCGCTGCTGCAAGAGGGATTCTTTCCTCTCGATTCTCTCTGCCATTGACTTTGTCAGAGAGCGGTTTGGAATAGAGATGGATCAGCCGGATATCATATGTCATTATTCATCTTTGAATAATCAATGTATCGGCAAGAGGTGTCCATTTAGTAAGTTGATGCCCTGGAGCTTGTAAGCTTCCAATCTCCGTTTTCTTTCCTAAGGGTAAAGTCTCCCCGCAAACGCCATCTGCTTTTTCCTCCGCCGTAAACCGCTGCCATAACCTTGCTTTTTCCGGTCATGGTGGCGGTTTCCCCATCTACAGTGACCTGGATCTCATCGTGGTCTGCGGAGTAGTAATTGAAGGTGCCGTCAAGCAAGCCTCTGATGAATACTTCTGCTGACTGCCTCACCCCGGTC
>CAMNGO010000255.1 GCA_946538445.1 uncultured Lachnospiraceae bacterium | reverse complement strand
CAGAGCACACGTTGCCGCATTCAAAAATGGAAGTTAGGAACGGTCCTCCCGCCACTGGTTGACAACTACAACGATAAAGAATGCAGTAGCAGAGAATTCAATTCCGCTCATGTCAAAGGGCAAAAACTGTCCGGCACATGCACCGATAAAACAGCCAAATATCCAGTAGAGATGATTGAGCAAGGCAATCAGAAAAGCGGCCTTGTCCTCATCAAGTCCTTCTTCATATTGTACTGAACATAGCACAGAATAAGTCTCGTCGGTTAAAGACAGGATCATATAAGGATAACGCCATCCCATTCTCCGGAACTTCTCGATAAACCCAATGCCATAAAAGATATGACGGGCATTGATGAAGAAGGTCATCAGGGCAAGGGAAAATAAAGATGCGCCGGAAGTCATCATGGGAACCATTACCAGCTGCATGGATCCCGCATAGATGAAGAGAGCAGAAGCAGTGGTGAGGAGTATGCCGTAGCCTGCATCGGTCATAAGCATACCGAAGGCAATTCCGATAAAAAGATATGTAAAAAATATGGGAAATGTATTCTTAACTGCAAAACGTAATTCCCTCATGCTGTGGTCCCTTTCCTAATCGATTGACGGTTTTACAAACTCGCTATATTATATGATAAAGTGACGTTATTATCAATAGAAAATCTATTGAGAAAAGAAATAGGGATGGAAAAGGAGGTGAGGAAGCATGATCATCAATACCGGACAGAGAACAGATATCCCGGCCTTTTATTTCCAGTGGTTTGCCAACCGGCTGAAGGAAGGCTTTGTCTGCGTACGCAATCCCTTTAACCCCAGACAAGTCAGCCGCTACCGCCTGGACCCTGCTGTGGTGGATGCCATTGGCTTTTGCACCAAGAATCCTGCCCCCATGTTTCCCTACATGGATCTGCTGAAAGACTACGGTCAGTACTGGTTTGTCTCCATTACACCCTACGGGCGGGATATTGAGCCAAATGTACCGGATAAACACCGTCTGCTGGAGGATTTCAGGAAGCTTTCCCGTATGGTGGGGGTCCATTCCATGGGATGGCGGTATGACCCTATCTTCCTCTCAGACCGATACACAGCGGACTATCATCTCCATGCCTTTAAACAGATTGCGGCTGCCCTGGAGGGGTATACGGAAACCGTAGTCATCAGTTTCATCGATCTCTATCCCAAGGTCAGACGGAACTTTCCGGAAGCCAAAGAAGTGACAAAAGACCAGCGACTGGCCCTTGGAAAGGAAATGATTAGAATCGCCTCTGCCCACTGCATGACAGTCAAGCCCTGCGCGGAAGGGGATGAGCTGGCTGCTTATGGAGCTGATTGCGGTGGCTGCATGCGGATCAGTGATTACGAAAAGGCCATCGGAAAACAACTGGATGCACCGAAGAAGAAGGGTGCCAGAGCGGAATGTGCCTGCTATCTGTCCTGCGATATCGGCGCTTACAATACCTGTAGGCATCTGTGCCGGTATTGCTATGCCAATGCCGAACCCTCCAAAGTGCTGGCCCAAAGCCGTCTCCATGATCCCAATTCGCCCTTCCTGATTGGAAATTACAGGGAAGATGATCAGATTCATGACGTGCCCCAGAAGTCATGGATTGACCGGCAGCTAAGCTTTATATAACACAAAATATAGTATTATATATATAAATAACAACAATATATAGTGACAAGGAGAGGCGTTTTTGAAAGATAACAATACTTTAAACCAGCGGCTTAACATGCAATAAAGAAGGGAGTTGATACCTCATGAACCATACAGAGCAAAGAATATGGTTAATAAAAGAACTGCAAAGAGATGAATCCCAGCTAAGTGATTATCCTATTCCAAATGATGAGCAAGGACAGAAGGATTTACTTCGTGGGCTTATGAACATATGGGTTCCTAAAGACCTAAGTGATGAATTTCTTAAGATACAGGATGAATATCTTACAGAAGAAAATAGACGTGCCGGTATTACTGATATAAATAATTTAAAACCTATAAAAAGTGATAATCATATATATTTATGGCAAGGAGATATGACAACACTTCGGGTGGATGCGTTGACGAATCCCGCTAATTCAGAACTTCTGGGCTGCTGGAGAATCCTGCATAATTGCGCGGATAACATTGTACACTCGAAATCTGGACTCATGTTAAGAAAAACATGTAACTGCATAATGGAAAAGCAGGGGCATCCAGAACCTACAGGTCAGGCAAAAATCACTCCGGCATACAATTTACCTTGTGATTACGTGATCCATACAGTAGGTCCTATAGTTCAAGGCACTCTGACTAAAAAACATGAGGAACTATTGGCATCATGCTATAAGTCATGTCTTAATATAGCGGAGGAAAACGGTGTTAAGAGCATTGCGTTGTGCTGCATTTCCACAGGAGTATTCATGTTCCCAAATCAAAGAGCCGCTGAGATTGCTGTAGAAACAGTTAAAAATTGGCTTGATGAAACAGGAAGTGACATGAAGGTCGTCTTCAATGTATATAAGGATATCGACCTTGATATCTATGAAAAGCTTCTTAACGGATAATTCTTCAGATCAGTAGAAGTAAGAAAAGAGTAAAGATAGAGCGGAGGAAGGTTACATGCAAGGAAATGGAAACAACATGATAAAAAGAATAGTGGATGTCTGTATGACTGTCTTTTTATTATGTCTGATGGCATATCAGGTGACAGGTGAAGCATTGCATGAGTGGATAGGGATTGGCATGACAATCCTTGTGATCATCCATCAGATCCTTA
>CAMNGO010000254.1 GCA_946538445.1 uncultured Lachnospiraceae bacterium | reverse complement strand
GTACTTCTTCCAGGAAATCGCTGGCTTCTGCGATGGTACACATATCGGCGCCGATGGAAACCTCTCTGGCATCCCGGAATCCAAGACGTTGGAACAGGGCCCGAACCTTCATGTTATCCTTATCACTGCCGAACTGTCCTACAAAAGCAGGTGCAACGATGGCATAAACTTTCTCTTCTTCTTTGATTGCCTTTATGCATTGATAGATCTGGCTCTTATCTACAATAGCTCCGAAGGGGCAGGAAACCAGGCATTGTCCGCAGCCCACACATTTGGTCTGATCGATATCGGCTCTTCCCAATTCATCACTCTTGATGGCTCCGGCACCACAGGCCAGGGTACATGGTCTCTCCTGCTTGATGATGGCACTGTATGGACAGGCGCTTACACATCGACCACATTTGATACATTTTGACTGGTCGATCACGGATTTGCCATCTACCATGTCTATGGCATCCTTGGGACAGACTTCCATACATGGATGTTCCAGGCATCCCTGGCAGCCGTTGGTTACCATAACCTTTTTTTCCGGGCAGGCATTGCAGGCAAACTTGATGACGTTGATCAGTGGTGGTGTGTAGTAATGATCACTGATCTCTGCCTGTTCGATCCCGTCACTTAAGGGACCGCCCTGACTGGCGGGACGATAGGGCATACCCATGGCTGTACGGATACGCTCTCCCAGGATTGCTCTCTCCAGGAAGATGTTGGAGCGGTAACGGCCCTCCTCACTGGGAAGCATTTTATATGGGAGTTCTTCAAAGTATTCTTTGGAAAGATCCTCATAGGCAAATCTGGCCACTTCCGTGAAAACCATGTGTCTGATCGTAGTTTTGTTAGATTCAAGTCCTCTCATAATATAATCCCCTTTGATATAAGACTTATTTGTATATTCAGATATGTAAATATCATATCATAATTTTGATAATCAGCAAACAGGAATTCCTGTTATCTTCTCATGGATATTCCCCGGTCCGAAAGGTACTGTTTCAAATCCATGATCTCCAGTTCTTTAAAATGGAATAAGGATGCCGCCAGGGCCGCATCCGCCTTGCCCGCTGTAAATGCGTCGTAAAAATGTTCTTTGGTCCCGGCTCCTCCGGATGCAATGACGGGTATCTTCACATTTTCGGAGATCACTCTGGTAAGCTCCAGGTCATAGCCATTCTTGGTACCGTCACAGTCCATGCTGGTCAGGAGTATCTCACCGGCTCCAAGGCCTTCTGCTCTGATGGCCCATTCCACCGCATCGATCTTCATGTCCACGCGGCCTCCGTTCTTGTATATATTCCAGCCTCCGTCCTCCCGTCTCTTGGCGTCGATGGCAACTACCACGCACTGACTGCCGAATTTATCCGCAGCTTCACTGATCAGTTCCGGCCTCATGATGGCAGCGCTGTTGACAGAAACCTTATCGGCGCCTTCCCTGAGAATTGCCCTGAAATCATCTACCGTACGGATTCCGCCTCCTACAGTAAAAGGAATAAATACTTTTTCAGCCACATGCCGCACCATCTCGGTTACCGTCTTCCGATCATCCGAGGATGCCGTGATATCAAGGAATACAAGTTCATCCGCCCCGGCCTTATCGTAGGCTTCCGCGATCTGGACAGGATCTCCGGCATCAATCAGATTCACAAAATTCACGCCCTTCACCACGCGTCCTGCATGTACATCCAGGCAAGGTATAATTCTTTTTGTAAACATATCTTCTACCTGTCCTTTCTTATAGATGAATGAAGTTATCGAGAATCTGCAGCCCCACTGTACCACTCTTCTCCGGGTGGAACTGGCAGGCATAGATATTCTCATGCTCCACAGCTGCATGGATCAAGGTAGAATAATAGCTGGTAGCCGCCACATCTTCCTCATGCTTTGCCTCCAGATAATAGGAATGGACAAAGTACACATAAGGTTCCTCCGGCAGATTCCGGAAGAGACGGCTGTCTTTTCTGTACTCAAGGGAATTCCATCCCATATGAGGGATCTTTATCCCATCTTTCTCAGGAATCCGCAGGATCTTTCCTTCCAATAATCCAAGTCCCGGAACTCCCGGAGCCTCCTGGCTGGATTCGAACAACAGCTGCAGGCCCAGGCATATTCCGATAAAGGGAATTTTCTTATCCACCACATCGTAAATAACCTTGTCAAGCCCTGCTTTTCTGATTTTATCCATAGCATCTCCAAATGCACCTACCCCTGGAAGAATCACTTTATCGCTGGATAAGATGCGGTCAGGATCACTGGTTATGACCAGTTCTTCTCCCAGATGCCGTATGGCTTTCTCCACACTCATGATATTTCCTGCGTCATAGTCAATAATCGATATCATATATTCGCGCTCCTTAATTGTTCACACTGATCTTTCACATGTATAATCATATAATATTTTCATGCATTTTTCTATGTTAATATCTATAATTATGCATCTTTTTCTTTTAATTATCATACAAAATGATATGCCTTTATGCGTGTTTTCGTCAATTTTAATAAATCATATTTTATTCATTGATTTTTTACTACAAATAGTATATCATAGGTAAGGATTTTAAATTACTTAATTTAGGAAGGAGTTTATTATATTATGAAATCTACATTTAATGTACAGTTTTCAGGAAACACAGTTGAGTACAAAGAAGTTATCGCAACTGCAAAGAAGATCTGGGTTGATGAAGGAAATCAGAACCGCCTGGTAAAAGACTTAGTTAATCTTGATTTATATATAAAGCCAGAAGAAAATAAAGTATACTACGTCTTT
>CAMNGO010000253.1 GCA_946538445.1 uncultured Lachnospiraceae bacterium | reverse complement strand
GATACGGCGGTCAGATCCAGTCTTGAAATACGCCTCCAGGTCGGCGTTGGTCATGACCTGGTCATAGATTCCGTAACCATATTCCTCCTTCTTCACGGCGTCGAAAAGGTCGAAACCTGAAGCGACAAGGACAGCGTCCGAGAGAACCGTAATGCCATTGGTGAGGCGCACATTGTAGGACTTGTCCAGACGGTTAATCGCCCTCACGTCGGTGTCAGTGAAGCATTTCACGCCTTCTGTTCCCCTGAGGAGGCCGCCAAGGATCTCATCTGCGGGGACACTATCGGGGAAAAGCCTGTCCCACTTGGCGAGATGTCCGCCAAGTTTTGGGGACTTCTCGATCAAAATGACATTATAGCCCATCCTCTGAAGCTGGGCAGAGGCCTCAAGCCCGGCAGGCCCGCCTCCTATAATCAATATATTGTTCTTCATATCAGATTTATTTCAAACAAGAACAAGGGAATGGCATGCCAAGGTCTTTGCCACCTTTTCCGAGATACTTTTTGGCAGGATCATACTCAACCCCCATTTTATCCAGAAGTGGCTCAACACCAACCTGATGGGTCTGCAATCCTAGATCCCAGGGGTCATATCCCATCACAAGTCCCGCAACCTCCTCATAAGTCAGGGCGGGGATTCCATGACCATCCTGGCCATAAGTCTTGCCGGTTGACTCCGCGATGACATACTGCCACCTGTCAAGGAAATACGGGCAACCCGGGCAATTGGTGATGATGAGATCCGGTTTGAATGGCTCCATGCTCTCGAATTTCTTGTGGGTGTTGGACAGGGAATATCCCCTGTTGCCCTTTATGAAATACTGCCTGAAACCGAAACCGCAGCAGTGGCGACGCTCCGGATAGTCAACAATCTCCCCTCCCCACGCCTCGATCATTCCGACGAGGACATAAGGATATTCAGCTCCTCCTACCCCTTTTGAAGGGAACATCTTAGAGTAATGACAACCAATATGTTCCACGACCTTAAGCGGCTCGCCGGTATGGACATTGACCAGCTTCCGGACCGCCTGAGCGGCGATCTGGTTCCTAAATTTATAAATAAGGTCACTGGCATGGATCAGGAACTTCGGTTTGGCGAACTCAAGTTTGCAGGATTTCCAGAGGTTCTCCCTAATCTTGGCCTCCAGTTCAGGGAACTCCCGCCATGTCTCCATGGTCTCGCAATAAAGACCGAATGAAGTGATGCAGGAACAGACATAGTTCTCGTAACCGTTCTTGGCCATAAGGGCGAACTGCCTGGCAATGATGGTCATCACTGTCTCCTGTGGGATGGTATCGCTGTGGTAAGCAATTCCTCCACAGGTCGTATGGTGCTCAGTCTCAAAGATATCCTTCCCAAGACGATTCCTCGTTATGTCAAGGAATGTCGCCTCTGAAGCCGGGAAAAAACTCTGCCTAATGCAGCTACGGACATAAAAATAGTGATCGTCCGGTATATCTTTCTGGTAGTCTGACCAGATCTTCTGTTTTCCTTCGTAAATCATGATCCTAATGGTTCAAGTGTTTGGGATCGCTGGTTGTGTAAACCATCTGGATGAACTCTTCCATTGTCAATCCAAGTTCAGCGGCTTTCTTCTCGCCGGCTGCCTGGACCTTCTCCATCCTAGCTGTAGCTCCTGTGATGTCGAATATCGACTTCAGTTGATCAAGGTCTTCTTGAGGGATACGCCTCATTGCCCCTGGCCCCTTTCCGTCAAGATTGCCGCCAAGGCGCTCGAACACATCATCAAGGTGCTTCTCTTCCCATTCCCAGACCCTTCCGGCCTCGGGATGGCCCTCATAGTCAAAACGACGGGGATAAACGCAATAGCCGTAATCGAGGACATTGGAGCACAGGTCCTTGGTGAGCAGGAACTGCTGGCGGCCTTTCTCAGATTCAATGAAATAGCCCAGCTCAATTGAGAGATTACGTAATGACATGATTATCAACCCAGCGGCATTCTTCCTCGGGCATCTGGTGACGCAACTCATGCACTCACCGCAATACCAGATGGTGTCGCTTTTCAGCAATTTCTCTATCTCTTCCTCGTCCTGGCTCTGGACGATGTCCACAATTCGGCGAGGGTCGTAACGATAGAACTCGGCCGCCGGGCAGATAGCTGTGCAAGTACCGCAGTTGATACAAGCGTTAAGCCCTTCTTTCAGGCGGTAATCCTTCATCAGGAGGTCGTATAGTTTACCCATTATTATTCTTTTTAGTTGGATATTTCTCTGCCAGCGCCTTCAAATCGGAAGCTGGATCCATATTCTTTTCCATCAATGTGAGAACTCTCACAAAAGTAGAGAGGTCCTTTTGGGGAATATCCCCAAGAATACCATAAACTGACTCATAGGCCAGGGCGTTTATCTTCTCCCTGACAGAGAGTGAATATGGTGTGACCTCAATCAGATTCTGTCTCCTGTCATCAGGATTAGAGACACGCCTGACCAGGTCACGGCTTTCCAATCCGTCGATCAGTTTGACGATGGAGTTTTTGTCTCTCATCGTGATGTCAGCAATCTGCTGCTGAGTAAGGACACCTTCATCCCATAAAGTGTCCATCACCAGAAACTGTTCCGGCGACAGTTGGAATCCCCCGTTGCGGAAAGTCTCCGTCAGCCTCTGCTTCATGCTGTTGTGAGCGATATTCAAGAAGAGGAACACCTGCTTTTCTAGTACCATGTTTTATTGTAATACCTTTTACTAATTCGCGAATATAGTCCAATTGGGGATATTATCCAAATCAAGCGCGGAATTTCTTGTCTTCCTCCAGCATTCCCAGATATGAATTGTACCGTTCCTGTG
>CAMNGO010000252.1 GCA_946538445.1 uncultured Lachnospiraceae bacterium | reverse complement strand
TTTTGTGATTTTTTTCAATGAGCATTTTTGGCATCCATGGATGTCGGTTTTAGCAGGAAAGGGGTAACGATGAAAATATTTAATTTATACGGAAAGAGCATGGATTCTACCACCAATAAAACCCGTTGTGCTATGGCAGGAAAGACTAAAATACCTGCTCTGTTAAGCTTATCGTTAATGTTTATGGTTTTCACGGCATTCTCTGCATTTGCCTTTAAAGACGGCGATTCAAGGGAATACATTGAAAACTATATGAAGGAACAGTGCTACCATGCCGGCAAAGACGGTACCTGGGAAGAGTATACTGACGGCTCCTGGGTATTCCATAAAAATAGTGGCTATGATGCCGTACTTGAATGGGTGGAAGACGGCGGGAAATATTATTTCTGTGGAGCACAGCATCGCCTGGAAAGCAATATGTACACAAGCTGGGGACTGTATGTGGGAGAAGATGGTGCATATGATCCGGAAAAAGAGGTTTGGCTGAAGGAGGCAAGACCCGGACAGGGTGTGACTTATTCCAACGGCGATGTAAGCTATACCTTCGACTACCACGATGATCAGGATAAGTACTCTTTCTGTACGGTAAAGGTAAAGACCAAAACCTCCGAGGGAACAGAAACAGAATCCTACAAAATGGATTTAAGTGGTAATAATACCTTTATGATCTATGAAAACAGATACTGGCTGCCTGAATCAACATTGTCTGTTATGCCATCCGGCGATGAAATAAATGTATGTGTAAATGGTGTGACAACAACCTATAAGGCTGACAGTAAAGATGCCATTGATCTTTCATTTGTATACAAGGAAACAGCCTATGCCAAAAACTGGGAGGAGCGTATGTTGCTGGGCGCCGGTGCTCAGGGTGGCAAGGCTGAAGGAACAGGAACAGGCAATACAGCCGGACCAAACAAAACCGGCGTAGCAAATACAAAGGCTCAAAAGAAAAGTGACTCAGAGAATAAGACTGTATCCGAAAAAAAGAGTGACTCCAAAAAAAAGAGTGTTTCCGAAAAAATGAGTGGTTTTGATGACGATGAAGACGCGATAAGCAAGTGACGAAATATATATGCTGATTAGATACACACCTGTGTCGGATATTCAGAATCAATAATAGCGTTAATAGAAGATGAGGTAACGATATGTTCTGTACAAATTGCGGTAACAATATACCTGATGATTCAAGCTTCTGTTCTAACTGCGGTACTCCTGTAAAGATGAGACCGGACACATCCGGAGTCCAGCCAAATCCAAACCTTCAAAACACCGGCACAACCTTTGGGGCAGCTCAGGGGCAGTACAATGCAAATCAGCAGCCAATGGGAAATATCGGCACAAATGGTGTGTCATTTAGAGGCTCCAAGGGGCAGTATACCGGAATGCCATCCGGAAATTCTTTCATGGAGAACCAGTACATGGGAGGTTCCCAGGGACAGTACACAAATATGCCTTCCGGCAATTCCTCGATGGGAAACCAATACAAAGGAAATTCCACCGCATCAAACGGTGAGCCTGTGCTGATTCAGGATCCTTCACTTCCTGAAGGTATCTTCCGCGACAGTAACGGTGCCTTCCACTGGCAGTACGAGCTTAACATGATCACCAATCCCGTAATTCTTTTTTTGATCATCAAACTCTTCTTCGGAGTTTGTTTCGGAGTAGGACTAATGATGGCACTTATGATGATCATAGTGGATGGTGATTTTGAAGACGCAATGAAGACCCTTCTGATAGTCACCTTTGGAATAGGCGGATTGATGGTGGTACTTGGCATCATCGCCTACTTCATAATCGTTGCCATAAAGGGCGGAAAATATACGGTGGTACATACAATGGATGAAACCTCCGTACAGCACCTTCAGACTCCTGCCGAAAAGGATCAGAGTAAGAAAATGAGAACCCTCCTTTTCGTTATGGGAATGCTTAGTGATAGTCCCTCAGCCGTAGGTCTTTCCATGGGTGCGAGAGATGAGATGGAATCCGAATACAAAGATGTGAAACAGGTCATTGCCTCAAGAAGACAGGATCTCATAAAGGTAAACAATGTGCTCCAGCATAATCACATTTATGCCTACCCTCATCAGTACGAATTTGTTTTTAACTTTATAGCCTCCCATTGTCCCAATGCAAAAATTAAATGGAGGTAAACATGCTAGGTAAACATTTAAAAGTATTTAGATTTTCGGTTGCTATGGCTCTTATCATCTCACTTTTCTCTATCACGTCTTTTGCCGGATATTGGACCTTCGACTTCGGCGATTGGTACTATATAGACGATTATGGGAATGCTGTGACTAACAGATGGGTTGGCAATTATTATCTTGGAAGTGACGGTGCCATGCTTATAAACTCATGGACACCTGACGGATATTATGTTGGTTCAGATGGAGCATGGGACGGAAAGCCGTCACGTTACTCTAGTAATTACAGTAGTTCAGGCAGCAGTTCCTCATATGTAACCACATCCGGAACTTATTATGGTAACTTATATGATAGTGGCTATGGTATTTCACATCTATCCTCTGTTTCAATAAGTGGTGATGTTCTGACAGTTAAAGGTTCTCTGGATTATTATCAGGGTAATAACTGGGATAACACTACCAGGATGAGTAATGGTACATATCAGTTTAAACTTACCAGTCAGACCACGTATGGGGAAGGTACTGATGAAGGGCTTTTATATATGAGTAAATCAGAATTTATATCCAGCACCGGACCTGTTCTGTATATAACAGTTGCAAATGGAGTGGTAACGGAGCTTTGTTATGGAGCTTGATGAAATTTCCAAATGATAGCAACATATTAACCAGATATTTTTAGTTGATCATGACCGTGGAGATA
>CAMNGO010000251.1 GCA_946538445.1 uncultured Lachnospiraceae bacterium | reverse complement strand
CATGGGCGAGTTTGTGTTTGACGGCTGCCTGAATTTGCGGCAGATCAGCCTGCCCGCCGGGCTTTTGTATCTGTGGGGATACACCTTCTGCCGCAGTGGATTGGAGGAGATCGTTCTGCCGAATAAAGTAAAATCCCTTCCTCCATTTGCCTTTAAGGATTGCAAAAACCTGAAAAGGGTTGTCTGCGGTGCGGGCTTGAAGAAGATCCATTCCTGGGTATTTGGCGGTTGTGACCAGCTGAAAGAGGTTTTATTCGGACCGGGAGTGGAGGTAAGCCCCCTTGCTTTTAGTACAAAGGAACTGAACACATGAAACAAATAATCCACCCGTTTATTATAAGCGGGTGGATTTGGTATGTTATGCTTCTTTTTCTGTTTCTTTGTCTGCATGGGGAACCGCGATGGTTTTTAGGATACAGCGGAATTGGATGATGCCCTTGTCCCAGGAGACATCGATGCTGCCTTTGTACTGGTCTACGATGCTTTCCGCGATGGACAGGCCGATTCCGTAACCGCCTTTGTCCAGGTTGTGGGAGGCATCCTCCCGGTAAAAGCGTTCGAAGAACCGTTTATAATCTACATTTTCCCCTTCCTGATAATCATTTGCCACAGTGAGTTCCACCGTTTTTCCGGAAGCGTGGAGCCCCACGGAGATGGTTCCCTCATCATCACAGTATTTGATGGCATTATCGATGAGGATGGTGCATAATTCCCGGATATGGGCTTCCATGGCATACATATGGACATCCTGGTCGACCTCTTCTGTCAGCTTTTTCTTATCCTGCTCGATGACGATGCGATAGTTCTCCACGGTATCCTTGATGATCTTACTTACATCGCATTTCTGCAGATCTCCATCCTGCAGTTTTTCATCCGCCCGTACAATGGTCACCAGATTCTGGATCAGGCCGGTCATGTGATCAACCTGTCGTATGGTGGATTGGGTCCATTCATTTTCCCCTTCCAGGATTTCCAGCATCTCTGTGTTGGCTCGGATCACGGCAAGCGGTGTCTTCAACTCATGGCTGGCATTGGTGACAAAGCGTTTCTGTATCTCCGCATTTTCCACCTCGGATTTGAGAGCCCATCGGGAGAAGAAGATGGTGAAGATCATGGATATGATCACCCCGATCATCATGAGGGATAAGGCGATATAGAAGATTCGGGCATTGGCCATGAACATATTTGTACTGTCCAGGTATACGACGATCTTTCCTCCCTGATCCCGGTCTGCAACCTGGTAATAGTAGCCCTCATTTTTTCCAAAGGGAGCTCTTCTGGAAAGGGCCAGATCACCGTATATCTTGGCTTCCTCCTCCGTGATGGAAGAGATGTGACCCGTTATGATCTCACTGATGGAGCCGTCTTCTTCATAGAGGATGGCAAAATATCTGGTGATGTAATAGAATTCCGGGCTGTCCATCTCATTATTGACATCTTCTTTGTTGAATATCTCATTCAGAAAACGTATCACGGTATAATCCACATCCCGGTTTTTTTCATTATGGTCGTCATTATGCTGTTCCGGGATCGTTCCGTCATTTTCGATGATATACTGAAGGGTTTTCCGTGCGTTTTTTCTGGTAAGGTGCATGTTGATGGCCGTGGTAAGCCCGACAGCGAAAACCAGTGTGGCAAAGAGAGCAAAAAATGAGATCAGGTTAAACTTGGTCCTCAGTTTATCTATCATTTTTTCATTCATATTTTTATCACTCCGTCAACTTATATGATCCGTTTTTCTCCATGATCGTTATCCGGCTGGATACAGCCTTCAGTTTATTATTCAGGTAAGCGACATACAGCTTTACGGTAGATATCTCAGCATCGGAATTGTCCCAGATACGCTCCAGAAAATAATCGGCAGACAGGAAGGTTTCCGTGTTTACCATCAGGGACTGCAGCAGTTCGAATTCTTTGACGGAGAGACGAATGGTATTTGTGGCTTTTAGTTCAAAATTATCCCCGTTCAGGCTGATATCCCCATATGTTACTAACTTATTTTCATATTGAATTCTTCTTCTTGTCATGGCTCTGACCCTGGCGAGAAGTTCCTTCATGGAAAATGGTTTGGTCAGATAATCGTCCGCCCCTGCATCCAGGCCGTCTACACGGTCGTCGATCCCGGTTTTTGCCGTCAGGAGCAGGATAGGAGTGATGATCTTCTTCTCACGCAGGATTTTCAGCACTTCGATCCCGTCCATCTCGGGCATCATGATATCCATCACCATGGCATCATAGCCGCTGTTCATGGCGGCTTCCAAGGCTTCTTTGCCATTAAAAACCGAGTCCACATGGTAGCCCTGGTGTTCCAGGGCAGCGGTAACAACCCGGTTCATATCTTTTGTATCTTCAGCCAATAATATCTTCATTCATTCATCCTCGTATCATATCTCTTATGGTCTGCATGGAAAGGTCTGTGGAAGCCAGCTCGTCCGCGCAACGCTTTAATTCTGCTGTGATCAGGGAGTCTTCCGCTGTCTTTTCTTTCTTATAGTGCATGTGATGCTCCAAAGCTGCCCAGGTATCCATGGAAATGGTTCGCAGCTGGATCTCTGCATAGACCGACCCTGAGACCAGCAGGATCATGTGATAACTACGGTAGCCGTTTTCCTTGGGATTGCGGATGTAGTCTTTCTCCTCCACCAATTCGCAGTCGGGTAGATTCAGCAGGTAATCCCGGATGCTGTACACATCACTCACAAAGGCACAGACCACGCGGACGCCAATGGCATCCCGCAGAACACGGAGTGCGGACTCCGGAGTTTGTGGCAGTCCCTTCCTGATGCATTTTTCCCTCATGCTTTCTTCTGATTTGATTCGGTAGATCAGATGCTCCACCGGATCCATGCCAATCGTTTCCTTTATCTGT
>CAMNGO010000250.1 GCA_946538445.1 uncultured Lachnospiraceae bacterium | reverse complement strand
AAAACTGAAAACTCTGTATGGCGAAAATATTGCCCACGTTTACTTGACACTAACCAGCCCCATTTATCCCATTCATAAAAAGTTGCATAATTCAAAGGCTTTGATATAATACTTTTAGAATGAGGACAGAAGAGATATGAGGTGAACATATGCTTTCGGTAGTTATTCCGGCGTATAATGAGGAAAACAATATTGAAAATACTGCGACGTATATAAGCAGCCTGTTGCAGGAAGAGAATATAGACCATGAGTTGTTATTTATAGATGATGGTTCGAAAGATGGGACCTGGGAGAAGATTCTGAAGCAGCATGATCTGAATGAGAAGGTGAAGGGAATCAGCTTCTCGAAAAACTTTGGAAAAGAATCTGCCATCTTTGCGGGATTGACGGAATCATCGGGTGACTGTGTGGCGGTTATCGATTGTGATCTGCAGCATCCTCCCGAGAAGCTGATTGAGATGTACCGGCTTTGGGAAGAAGGGTATGAGATCGTAGAAGGAATCAAAAGAAACAGAGGGAATGAATCGAGACGGCACTCTTTGGCGGCGAAAGCCTTCTATAGCCTGTTAAACAGCGCGACAGGGATGGACATGAGTAATGCGTCGGATTACAAATTGCTGGACAGGAAGGCCGTCAATGTCCTGATCAATATGCCCGAGAGGAATTCTTTCTTTCGCGCGCTGTCTTTATGGATCGGATTTAACTCCATACAGATAGAGTACGATGTCAGAGAAAGAGCTTCCGGTGAGTCCAAATGGTCCACAAGCTCATTGGTTCAATATGCCATTGATAATATATCTTCCTTCACATCGGTCCCTATGTATATCGTAAGTGTATTGGGGGGCATATTGCTGACCGTGGGAATCGTGCTTAGCATAATTACTCTATATCAGAAATGGAATGGCTCATCTCTGGAAGGATTCACTACCGTAATTATCCTGCAGTGCTTCACCAGCAGTATTATTATGATCAGTCTGGGAATCATCGGTTTCTATATCGCGAAGATTTATCACGAGATTAAAGGGAGGCCGAGGTATATTATATCAAAACGAGCCTAGTTACATTTTCATGGCGGAATGTCAATAGATATTTAGATAAAAGGGGACAAGATGATTAAAGTTATAACCTATGGAACTTATGATATGCTTCATTATGGCCACATCCGGCTGCTGGAGCGTGCCAAGAAGCTTGGCGACTACCTGATCGTGGGTGTCACCTCAAGCGACTACGATAAATACCGTGGCAAGATTAACGTGGAACAGCCATTGCTTGAGCGGATAAATGCGGTGAGGGATACCGGGATTGCTGATGAGATCATCGTGGAGGAATACGAAGGTCAGAAAATCGACGATATCATTTCTTACGGTGTCGATATCTTTGCCATCGGATCGGACTGGAAAGGGAAATTCGATTATCTGAACGAATACTGTAAGGTTGTCTACCTTGACCGGACAGAGGGGATTTCCAGCTCCGAGATCAGGACAAAAGAAAATAAGATCCGTATTGGCATTGCCGGTGATGCAGAACAGGTGGAATTCATGAAGTACTGCACCGAGTGCGGATATGTGAACGGCGCGGAAGTGGCAGGGATTTATTCCGAGAAGAAGGTTAATCCCATAGTTGCCAACGTGGAGACTACATTTTTTGATGATTACGATGCATTGCTGGACACCTGCGATGCTGTCTACCTGGCTCCGCATCCCTTCAAACGTTATGAGATGGTCAGAAGAGCCCTTCTGAAAGGGAAACATGTTCTGTGCAAATCACCCATTGCTCTGGATGGAGAGCAGTGCAGGGAGCTGTTCGAACTGGCGGATGAGAAAGAACTGATTCTCATGGAAGCCATCAAGACAGCCTATTCCACTGCCTATAACCGCCTCCGTCTCCTGGTGAAATCCGGGAAGATAGGCAAGGTTATGTCCATCAATGCCACCTGTACCAGTCTGGCCGAAGGAAAGGAATCCGGGGATTTCCGCCATCACTGGAATGCCATCGATTCCTGGGGGACTATCGCCATGCTTCCGGTTTTCCAGATGCTGGGTGCAGAGTATAAGGATGTACGATATATCTGCAGCAGGGATAAGAAACATCCGGAGATTGATGCATTTTTGGAGATGAATTTCATCTATCCATCGGCTACCGCCAATATCAAGCTGGGTAACAGAGTCAAAGCAGAAGGTGATCTGATCGTATCGGGTACAAAGGGGTACATCTACGTACCGGCACCCTGGTGGAAGACGGATTATTTTGAAGTGCGTTATGAAGACCCCTCTCAGAATGCGAGATATTTCTATCAGCTCGACGGGGAGGGAATCCGTTTTGAACTGGTGCAGTTCGTCAGATCCGTGAGGGAAGGAAGACCCCTGTCGGATGCAAACCTTGACCGAAAGACGACGGAGTGCATCAGCGAGACCATATCCAATTATTATAAAGGGAATCATGTGATTCAGTTGGATTGGTAGGATTCTGTGAACAGGTAAAGTTTATAATTGTTATAGAGGAGTACATATGAAGACAGCGATCGTGACAGGGGGAACCAAAGGAATCGGATTATCCATCACCCAGAGTTTATTAGGAGATGGGTACCGGGTGATCACAAACTTTGCGAGTGACGTGAAGAATGCGGAAGAAATCCGGAAGAAGCTGGAAGAAAGATATGATAAGAACATTATCGTAATCCGGCAGGCCATGGAAGAAGAAGGGGATATCGCTCATTTCATGGATACACTGAATCAGAGAGGATTGTTGGCAGAAGGACTGGACGCTCTGGTCTTAAATGCCGGATGTACAGACAGAACACGGTGGAAAGAACTGACCTGGGACCAGTGGATGCATGTGATGAATGTCAACATTAATGCACCTGCAGCGCTGGCAAGAGAGCTGG
>CAMNGO010000249.1 GCA_946538445.1 uncultured Lachnospiraceae bacterium | reverse complement strand
GAGGGATTGGCAGCCTTGACGTGCCTCTCTTCTAAGACAATCTGGAGATTGAGGAATGGTAAAAATGAGCCAAAATGTCCGACAGTAATTGCTTTGTGCATTGGCCTTTCGCTTGATCCATATACTGGGAAATCCTTAGTGGAAATAGCACGCATCCATCTTGGCGGAGGAAGGGTAGACCGGCTATATCAGGTTTTGCTTGGTGTTGCATATGGCATTACAATCTATGAGGCGAACGCATTCATGAAAGAAAGTGGATGTCCACCACTTACAGCTAATGAGGATTAGGGGAGGAACACGTATATTGCCAAATCCAAGATCGTTTACCGAGTATGTCGGAGGTCGTTTTTACAATGAGTTATGTGATGCTGTTACTGACGTGATCGAGGAAAAGCAGGACGCTCTGGATCTGAATCTCCGGAATGTACATACGATTGACTCTATCGAAGTAACAGATGTTGAAGTGAAGCATGTATGGGTAAATGATCTTCCGGGGATGGAGATTGAATTTGATGTAGCTGTCTGCGCCGAACTGTATGTGCATGAGCGGGATTATCACTATGATGAATCTGAAACAGCGTACAAATGGTTCATGGTCAGCTTCCGGGGAGACCTGGAGAAGGAGCTTGATGATGTCACTGTTACCGGGAAGGATATCTATAACGGAAAGGGTAGATATCAGAATCCCTTGGACGATGCTCTTGTTCCTGTGATAAAACCGGAGCAGCTGGAGAAAGTGGCGGAGCAGTTCCTCCGGGATTATTACCCGAAAGCTCTTCTCCAGCCTATGTGGCTGGAACCGACAGAGCTGGCCGGAGAACTTGGGCTTAAGGTGATTAGAAAAAGGATCACCAAAGACGGAGATATATTTGGCCGGATCTTCTTTTATGACGCGGTGACTGAAATATATGACCCCGACCAAGACAAAATGATGAAGAAGAAGGCCCGGGCAAAGATGATCCTTGTTGATCCGGAAGCAGCGTACCAGAACAATATTGGAGCTCTCAATAACACCATTGTCCATGAATGTGTACACTGGGGACTGCATCGTAAGGCATTCATGCTGGAGCACCTTTATAACAAGGAATTGACACAGATTGGGTGCGTGGTGCGCGGCGGGATCGCTGGGAATAAAAAAGATTCTACGGACTGGATGGAATGGCAGGCAAATGCGCTGGCCCCGAGAATCCAGATGCCGAAGGAAATGTTCAAGAAACGGGTTGATACCTTGATCAGCAAGTTCCGCAGGGAGCTTGGCGAATATGACATTGTCGATATCATCCAGCCGATTATTGAGCAGCTGACCATTGATTTCGGCGTTTCCCGGACGGCAGCAAAACTCCGCCTGATTGATATCGGATACGATGAGGCAATCGGTGCGTTTAACTATGTGGACGGCAGATATGTTCAGCCACATAAAGCAACACCGGGGTTTCTGCAGAAGAACCAGACGTTCTCCATATCTGCACGGGATGCGACTATCCTGGCATGGACGAATCCCTTCCTGAAAAGCGTGCTTGAGGAAGGACGCTATGTATATGTTGATTCCCACTATGTAGTAGACCATCCGAGATATCTGGAAGTAGATGCCTCCGGGAAATTGGTACTCACCCATTATGCCCGCAACCATATGGATGAATGCGCTCTTGTATTCGACCTGTCTATTCAGTCAGGGGAAGGAGAGCGGTACCATACAGAATGCTTTCTCAACCGGGATAAAGCATCAACAGTTGTATTCAACGTCGGTTTCTCAAATGGTCTTCAAAACTCAACAAACATCGAAAAGCAGAGGAAGGCAGTGGCAGCACAGCTAATGTCGGAGAATCAGCTGATCGCTTCTCTTACGGATGATTATATTGACTCCCTTGAAAAGGCTGTCAAATGGAGATCCGAAGTTGAAGGGGAAAGGATTACTGCTGTAGAAATCGGTAAGCGTGCGGGAATTAATGAGGCGACAGTCCGCAGAGCTCTGAATGGAGACAAAAACAGTAAGACGGAGACACTTGTGCTGATTTGTCTCGCATTGCATCTGCCGTATAAGGCCAGCCATAAGATCATTGATAATTCCCCATCGCCTCTTGTTTTGCGTGACACCAACCATCAATGGTATGATTTTGCACTCCAGCACCTCTACGCAAAGACAGTGGAAGAGGTAAAAGATGGGAACTGGTAGAGGCAGCTCCGGTACCGAGCACATCGGCAGTGGGGATGGAGGATAGAACAGAAACATTCAACCTGCCATACCAGGGACAATGGTCAAGAACATTTTCCAATCTAGATACTTTTGATACCGAAGGCAATCCATTTATGTACTGGTTTGAAGAAACTGGGACTAATAATGCAGATGGCTATTTCTCTGTTACAGTGGTTAATGCTGATCATCCATTAGATGTTGATCAGTCGATGCAGGAAATTAAAAATATAAAAAAGGCTGCTATCAAAATAGTAAAAGTCACCAAAGGAACAGAAACAGGTATACCGGGAGCCAAATTCACATTAACACAGGTGGACGAAGAGGGACATGCTGTGCCAGAAGGTATTGTAAAGCCTGAAGAAGCTACAGATGGAGATGGCATTATCATTTTTGATAACCTTGAACCGGGACGATATGAGCTGACAGAGACAAAAGTGCCTGATGGGTATATCAAGAATGAAGGTCCATATTACATAATCGTAAATTCCGATTATACGACAACACTTGATACCTCTGTAGCCCATACGCTAATCACCAAATCGGAGACGTCTAGTGTGTATACAGTCCAAAATGAACCCGGCGCAGCCCTCCCGAATACCGGCGGTTCTGGTTCTGGAATGTTTTATCTTCTGGGTCTGATAATGATGGCATTTGCAGGGACCGGTATTGTTCTGAAGAAACGCAGGGAATACCAT
>CAMNGO010000248.1 GCA_946538445.1 uncultured Lachnospiraceae bacterium | reverse complement strand
AAACGCTCTCCGGTTATCCTCATGGGGCTGACCCCGGACCTTCAGCAGGGAAATGGTGCCATGCTTGACTACTGGCTCTACTGCCTGCGCAAGATGGCAGAAGATGCTACTGTTCCGGTATGTCTGCATCTTGATCATGCGACGGATATGGATTTCCTGAAAAAATGTGTGGATGCAGGCTTCACTTCTGTCATGTATGACGCCTCTGTCAATACACTGGAGGAAAACATCCGCCTGTCCAAAGAAGCGGTGGATTACGCCCATGCAAGAGGTGTTACCGTGGAAGCAGAACTTGGTCATGTGGGCGATGGCATCGTATCCGGCGAGGTGAAAGAAGACGGTGCTTACGATAACCCGGATGATTATCTGACAGATCCGGAGGAGATGAAGAGGTTTATTGCAGAGACAGGGGTAGATTGCCTGGCAGTTGCTGTAGGAACCTCTCATGGCGTCTATGTTCACGAGCCGAAACTTCATTTCGACAGGCTGGATACCTTGAATGAAATCTCCGATATCCCGATGGTAATGCATGGCGGTTCCGGCACACCGGATGATCAGATCAAAAAGGCTGTGGAAAAAGGAATATGCAAACTGAACATCTATTCAGAGATGCTTTCCGCTTATTACGGGGAACTGAAGAAAAAACTGGACTCTTCCGGCACTTTGGCTATCTGGGTGGTAAAAGCGAATGAGAAACCTCTGGAAGCATTGAAAGAGGTTGTCAAGGAGAAGATCGATCTGTGCGGTTCCGCAGGAAAAGCCTGAGAACACTTTTTTATAACAGAATTACAGTAGACCGGCCACATTTTAACGGTGTGGCCGGTATAACAAAAAAACAGATATATCGTATTAGGGGGGAACTATAATGAAAAATTACTTAATTGGTATTGATGCAGGTAATACTTCCAGTAAGGTAGTTATCTTTGATGAATTTGGAACCATTATGTCTTCCGCTTCCACACCCAGCATGCGTTTTGAGCAGAGAGGGCCCGGATTCGAAGAATTTGACGTAGATAATCTCTGGCATGATATCACGGTATGTATCGGTGAAGCTATCAAAAAATCCGGGGTAGATGCCAAAGACATCAAGGGTATCGGTGTGACTTCTTTCGGTAATGGTGTGGTGTTCGTCGGTAAAAACGGGGAAGCCATCGCTCCCGGATGCTTTTCCCATGACCATCGTGCCGATGATATCATTGAGATGTACAAGAAAGAAGGGACCTATGACAAGATCAACGATATCGTAAAAGGTACCCTGTTTGCAGGGGAACCCGGACCGATTCTCCGCTGGTATAAAGAACATGAGAGAGATGTCTATGATAAGATTGGCGGAGCCATGATGTTTAAGGATTACATCATGTTTAAGCTGACCGGCGTTCTGGCCACCGATTTGAACTGCTGGGGCGGATCTTTTATGTTTGACCTGGAGACCATGGATTATTCGGAAGAATTATTCAAACTCTATGGTATCGAAGAGATGATGGATGCCATGCCGGAACTTCATGAGGCCACAGATATCGTAGGTTATGTAGGCCCTGAGGTTGCCAAAGTGACAGGTCTGACCGAGGGTACTCCTGTGGCAGCAGGCATGATGGACATCCTGGCATGTCTGGTAGGATCCGGTGCTACCGGTGATGAGATCTACACAGCTATCGCAGGTTCCTGGTCCATCAATGAGACACACTCGGATAAGATCCTTCCTGGACTTTCTTCCAATATGCCATATCTTTTCAAGGGAGAGTATCTGAACTGTTCCTATACCGGAGCATCAGGATCCAACTATGAATGGTTCACAAAGATTCTGGGAGACAGAGCAAAAATCGAGGCGGATAAGAGAGGAATCTCCTTCTTTACTGTTCTGGATGAAATGATTCAGAGCATCGATCCGGCAAAAGCAAAAGTGCTTTTCTGCCCATTTGTTGCCCAGCCCAGTCTTCATCCCATGGCAAAGGCTAATTTCCTGAATATTGACCTGAATACTTCCTATGAAGAGATGGCATTTGCTGTAGCAGAAGGGTGTGCTTTTATTCATAAATATCATATCGACATACTTAGAAACGTAGGACTTCCATTGAAAGAGGTTCGACTTACCGGTGGTACAGCCAGAAGTAAGGTTTGGAATCACATCTTCGCTGATGTCCTTCAGGCACCGATCGTCGGTGTGGACTGTGATGAGACAGGTGCTCTCGGTGCAGCCCTTACCGCAGGAATCGGTGCAGGAATCTACAGCAGTTATGAAGATGCTTTCGCCAAGGCAGTTAGGCTTCTCGACCCGATCCTCCCGGATGCGTCTAAGGCTGAGATCTATGAGAAGAACTATGCAGAATGGACCCTGATCAATGAATCCTTGATGAATTACTGGGAGAACAAATAGAAGAACGATGGTCGGAAAGGAATAAAAATGGCTAAGACAAAGATATTATGTGTATACGATGGTGGAATCACCAAAGAAATCATGAGTGCCATGTATGGACTGGAGAAATATGATGCGGAAGTTGTGATGGTGGAGGACACAGATATGGTCTCCATGGCAGAGATCACAGACCGTATGGGTCTCCTGGAAAAGGGAGGTATCGAAGCAGCACCGGATTGTCAGAATCTGCTTGATGCCTGTGAAGATGCGGATATCATCGCAGTACATTGTGCTTCCATCAACAAACATGTGATTGATAAAGCAAAGAATCTGAAAGTAGCTGCAGTACTTCGCGGGGGCTATGAAAATGCAGATGTTCCCTATCTCACGGAGAAGAAGATTCCTCTGATCAATGCCCCCTGGAGAAGTGCGGAAGCGGTTTCCGATTTTGCCGTTGGAATGATGATCGCCGAGAACAAAAACATCGCCAGAAGCCATAAACTCCTGATGGAAGGAAAATGGTGCAAAAAATATGTGAATCAGAATT
>CAMNGO010000247.1 GCA_946538445.1 uncultured Lachnospiraceae bacterium | reverse complement strand
TCCCGATGACATCGAAGCATTTAACCCGCAGAAGACAGTTAAGCAGCTGCTTGGAGGAAAGAAGTAGCTCATAGGCCGGAGGATATGCCATGGACCAGGCAGAAAGTTTAAGACTCAAAAAGGCCCAGGAAGCTCCCAGATCATTGGCTCGTGTCATTACTGTGACCAGTGGAAAGGGTGGGGTCGGAAAATCTAATACAGCGATAAATCTTGCGATACATTTCAAGAAAATGGGAAAGCGCGTCATCATACTTGATGCGGATTTCGGTCTGGCAAATATCGAGATCATGTTCGGCGCGGTTCCCAAGCACAATCTTTGCGACCTGATCTATCAGGGAAAGAGCATCCGGGATATAATTACATGGGGACCGGGAGAAGTCGGATTTATTTCCGGCGGCTCGGGAATAGCCGGTATGTCCAACCTGAGCGTGGATTATCTGAATTATATAATTCAGAATCTCGCAGAGCTTGATACTATTGCAGATATCATAATAGTGGATACGGGTGCGGGAATTTCGGATGCGGTTCTGGAATTTCTGGTGGCCAGCGGAGAGGTCCTTCTCATCACTACACCTGAGCCCACCAGCATCACGGATTCATATTCACTCCTGAAGGCATTGGGAAGACATCCCAGATTTGTCCAGTCAAATACATCCATCAAGATGATCGCCAACAGAGTGGAGAAGGAAGAGGAAGGACAGATCCTGTACAAAAAGCTTTATGCTGTTGTCCAGAGATTCTTGAAACTTCCCATGTCTTACCTCGGAAGCATACCCCAGGATCAGAAGCTTTCGAGAGCGGTAATGCAGCAGGTTCCCGTTTCGATCCAGGATCCGGGAGCAAGATCATCTCTTGCCTATGAGAGGATAGCCGCAAGACTGCTGGATAAAGAGGCACAGATAGCACCGCCACGGGGAATGGCAGCATTCTTTTCACACATTATAGGAAGAAAATAAATTCCAAACGAAACTTGAGGAGAAAAAACTAATGCTTAACAAATTTATCAAGGAAGGCGACAGAGTGGAACTTACGCCTGTAGAGGGGAAAGTACGTTTGGCGGATGACGGGACCGAGCTTTCCAAAACATACAGCACCAAGATATCGGATATCACTTCCGATGATACGCTTGAGCTGTTGATGCCCATGGAAAAGACAAAGCTTATTCTTCTTCCCATTGATGCTGAGTACAATGTTGTGGTTTATACCGACGCAGGACTTTATCAGTGCTTTGCAAAGGTAATTGACAGATATAAGAGCGAGGGGATGTTCTTTCTGGCCATCGAACTGACCAGCAATCTCAGGAAATACCAGAGAAGAGAGTATTTCAGATTCAGCTGCGCTCTGGAGATGTGTGCCAGAAATCTTGAGGAAGAGGAGATAAATGCGGTAGAAAAGAAATCCAAGATCTGGCTTCAGCCCAACAGACCCATCAAGCGAAGCGTTATTGTGGATATAAGCGGGGGCGGTCTCAGATTCATGTCCAACCAGAAATATGAGGTGGGCAGCATGATCTACTGCAGCTACACTCTTGTGAGAGGTACGGAGAGAAAGCAGTATGAACTGGTGGGAAAAGTTCTGGATGTGAAAGAGATCGAAAACAGGCCC
This sequence comes from uncultured Lachnospiraceae bacterium, assembly GCA_946538445.1. Lineage (GTDB taxonomy): Bacteria > Bacillota > Clostridia > Lachnospirales > Lachnospiraceae > Anaerobutyricum. The sequence continues at coordinate 1,299 of CAMNGO010000247.1, read as the reverse complement.
GGAACCTTTGAACACCGTGTTCAGTATTACAATATAGACGAAGGAACAAGGGAAGAGATTATTCAGTTTATCTTCGAGGAAGAGCGCAAAGTACGCAGAAAGAGCTAGGTGAATTCTATGACTAAGAAAAAAATTTTGGTGGTTGATGACTCTGCACTCATGAGAAGAGTCCTTTGTGATATAATAGAATCCGATGACAGATTTGAAGTAGCCGGAAGGGCAGTCAACGGACTCGAAGCCTTTGATCTGATCAGCAGAAATCAATATGATGCGGTGGTTTTGGATGTTAATATGCCGAAGATGAACGGCATAGAGCTTTTGGAAGAACTCCGGAAGTACAAGATCAAAGCCCGTGTCATGATGGCCAGCACGGATACAAGAGAGGGCGCTAAGGTTACCCTCGATGCTCTGGAACTGGGAGCACTTGATTTTATCCACAAGCCGGACAATGCTTATCAGTGTAAAGAAGGAATCTTCCCTCAGGAGTTTTTACGTGTTCTGAGCGGTGTAGTGGTTTCAAATTACCCCGTCTTTCAGAGCAAGGAAAAGATTCAGGAGGAAGTTGATAAGAGTAAGAAGGTTCTTGATATCATCAAGAAAACTGCCGACAAGGTACCGGGCAATAAGATCGTTGCAATTGCCAGCTCCACCGGCGGACCGAAAGCGTTACAGTCTGTTATTCCCAGATTGCCGGCAAATCTTGATGCGCCTGTGCTGCTGGTTCAGCATATGCCCATCGGATTTACTTCATCTCTCGCGGAAAGACTCGACAATCTCAGCGAGATCCATGTAGTGGAAGCAAGTGAGGGCATGCAGGTTTCAAAGGGTACGGTATATATCGCACCCGGAGGAAAACATATGAATCTTGTCACCGGTAGCGCCGGAAAGTACACGATCCATTTGTCGGATGAACCCTCAAGAGAAGGCGTTAAGCCTTGCGCAAACTACATGTACGAGTCATTAAGAGACAGCAAGTTCGACAACATTGTATGCGTTGTCATGACCGGTATGGGTGCGGACGGAACTGAAGGGATCAAGAATCTTAAAGCCAAGAAAAAGATCTATGTTATCTCTCAGAGCCAGTCGACCTGCACTATCTACGGAATGCCGAAGGCTGTTGACACTGCCGGACTGTCGGACCAGAGTGCGCCGCTGGATGACCTGGCGCAGGAAATCATCCTCAGAGTGGGGATTACAAAGTAAATTCCTGTAACAGGAAAAACCGGCTTGTAACAAGTCATGAAAACGGAGGTTTGAAATTATGGATGTCAGTCAGTATCTTGAAATCTTTCTTGATGA
>CAMNGO010000246.1 GCA_946538445.1 uncultured Lachnospiraceae bacterium | reverse complement strand
TGGCTTTATTCTGTCGTATGCTTCGAATACTTCCTGTGCTGTAAACTTCATATTTCCCTCCTTTTTACTCAAAAAACGGCGCAAGGCATCGGCATGCGCTCCTCCGCGATCCTTGGATCTCGGCCCTAACAGAGCGTATGCCAATGCCTTGGGCGTTCAGTACCGGGGTCTGAACAGACATCTTTTTATCATGTTATGTGAGAATAATAACACACGACAGCCTGCATGTCAAAACAAAAATGCCCGGGAACTGCCGTCCCGGGCTTTCATGCTTTATTTATTATCTTGACTTCATGACGGCCTTCATGATCTCGCGGTATGCTGCGAACAGCACTCCCGCTACGGGCCATACTATCCAGGTCATCTCCCAGCGCATGGTCACGAAGCTCCAGCCAAGGTAGATCGCGATAACTATTGCCCAGTAGATGCCGTCGTATTTTCCCGCTCTCTTGTTTATCCTGGTGTAATCACCCTCTTCAAGCAGCCTGTCATAGCCTCCCTGTCTGATGCAGGTGAGAACGATCATCTTAACGCCGATGGCTACGGTTATGAGAAGAAGGCCTACTCCCAAGGCTTCCAGGGAACCGTCATCGTGATGATAGTGAAGGAGGAACTCGTAGATGAACAGGGGAACTGCCGAGATCACGCAGAGCAGGATCCCTACTACCAGGAGTCTGGTATGTTTCTCTGAGTAAGCGTTCCTTCTTTCCTTGGCCATTCCGGATACTCCGTATTCGGTGTCGATGTTTACTTTATCCAGGTATTCATATTTGCTTCCTCTGAACGCAGATATCAGGAACAGTCCGACAGCACACGCTATCATGATGAAAAGAACTACAACTCCCAGAATTCCTGCGCTCCACTCATCGATGGGGCCTCTTCCCGCTTCAGCGAAACCTCCGAGTACCGTTACAAGTACCGGTGAGAGGATGCAGAGCATTACGCCCGTGGATATCTGTCTGGCTGCTTTCTCGTTATGACCGAGAAATGCGTTCGCCTCTTCCATGGATACCTTTCTCAGAGTCTCCTCTTCGTAATCATCATTATATACAGCTCCTTCAGGTCTTTCGATATCCTCGATTTCATCCTTTAAGAGATAATCGGTGCTTACATTGAATATTTCTGCAAGCTGCAGGATCTTCTTCATGTCGGGAACTGCCTGAGCGCTTTCCCACTTGGAGACCGACTGTCTGGATACTCCCAGCTTTTCAGCAAGTTCTTCCTGCGACCATCCGTTTTTCTTTCTGTTTTCTATTATCTTATCTGCTAATATCATTTCTTCCTCCTTGTATTCCTGAAACGTTTGTGAGGAGCCGTGCTCCCGTCCCTTTTGTGATTCAAGAATACAATTTTCAGCGGTTGCAGACCACCAAGTGTGCTTTTCAATTTGTCAACCGGCGGTTGCAACTGCAGGTTTCCCCCCTGAAAATACCCTTATTTTTCAAATTTATGCTCCCGCAAAGGAAAATATTATGCCTATCACCGCAGATATCGCGATGAAGATCACGGGGTGCAGGCCCTTCGTCGGTTTGAACCAGCGGGTGAGAACCAGGAGCACTGCTGCCAGGATGACCGCCTTGTAATTCAGAAGCCCCGGCAGTCCTGATAGGTCTCCGCCAAGCAGGCCTTTGAACGCGCCTTCATCGAAGAAGGTTATCTCGCATACCATGATACCGGCAGCCGCGATCAGTCCGACAGACGCAGGCCTTATACCATAGAAGGCTCCATCCACATAGCGGTTGTTCCTGAACTTCTCCAGGATCCTGGTTATTATCAGTATCAGGATCATTCCCGGAATGATTATCCCGATCGATGCGATAAGGGATCCGGGGATCCCTCCCACGGTGTATCCCACGTAGGTCGCCATGTTGATGCCGATGGGTCCGGGAGTCGACTCGGACACCGCCAGCATATCAGCTATCTGGGATCTCGTGAACCAGCCGGTCTTCTCCGACATATCGTAGAGGAAGGGAAGAGTAGCCATTCCGCCTCCGACTGAGAACATCCCTATCTTGAAGAATTCCCAAAACAGTCTCAGATAGATCATTTTTTACCGGCACCCCCTTTCCCGAAAGAGTGAAGGAGTATGCCGAGCACCGCGGCGATTATAACGAAGGCCACGGGCGTTATATCGAGCACAAGCGAGCATATCGCCACAGCCAGGAATATCAGCAGGCATTTTTTGTCGATCACGGAATTTTTCCAGAGCTTCAGTATCGAATTGAAGATCAGGACGCATACGCAGACTCTGATTCCGGCGAAGGCATTCTGCACCGCGGGCACATCAGCAAAGGCCGTGAGGAATACAGCGATCAGGGTGATTATTATTATGGAAGGGGTGACCGCTCCAAGTCCGGCTGCAATAGCTCCCGCTGTGCCCTTTCTCTTATGACCCATGAATCCAAGGGTGTTCACCATGATGATGCCTGGCATGCACTGGGCGAGGGCATAGTAATCCAGCACCTCCTCTTCAGTGCACCATTTCTTTCCCTCCACCACCTCTCTCTGTACGATGGGAAGCATGGCGTAGCCGCCTCCGAAGGTGAGGGCTCCGACCCTGGCTGACGTGATATATATCTGTAAAAGTTCTTTGAGCATTAAAAAACTCCGTTTATGTGTTTTGCTATATGTCATTATAGCACTGGGAAACGGAGTTGTGTATCATTTTCTATTTATCCGAGAGTATCCTTATGAGGTCGCTCAGCACGCCGTAGGCCGTATGGTCGATCTCGGGCTCAAAGGCATGTTCCACCACGGTCACCTCTCCCATGAGGTCGGTGTTCACCGTGACATATGACATGGTGGCATCCATGATGGCTGCCAGATCATCCCTATCCACAAGGGTCGGCTCCACCACTCCCACGGGCTTTCCGTCCTCCAGGTATCCATGGCAGAGGAGCTTGATCTTCTTTCCGTCCGCTAATGCCT
>CAMNGO010000245.1 GCA_946538445.1 uncultured Lachnospiraceae bacterium | reverse complement strand
AACCCAACAGCCATACCAGCTTGCCCTGGGAACGGATATGGGCTTACCGGTAATCCTGGCTCTTACTTCAGGATATATATTTTTTCTCAGAAATAAATCTGAATAATTCAAAAAAGATCATAGAATCTTGTTCCAAACCGTCTGCCAAAAACACCGGCAGGGGGTTTATTTTTATTGTTACACAAAAGAAAACCCGGAGAAGCCTGTATATAAAGGCTCTCCGGGAAATAAAAAAAGCTGCTGACGAGACTTGAACTCGAGACCTCCGCCTTACCAAGGCGACGCTCTACCGACTGAGCTACAGCAGCATCAAGGAAAAATCCTCAACAACGAGATGATATCACGGTGCAGGGTAATTGTCAACTCTAAAATTTATTATTTTATAAAATGTTCGAACTATTGATACAATTGTTTCAACACCACCTGGCTATCCACTTTTTTCATCGCTTTTTTTGCCACATAATGTACTTTCCTTGTCATTTTCTGAGGCACTGATACAAAATTATTTCCACACAGATTCCTTGAAAAAAGATTGTTTTTGACAGGAGAATACGGTATGATATAACTTAAGAAAAAATGGAAGGATGTCGCCTATGTTTGAGATGTTCATAACCATACTCGCTGCGATCATCGCGAGTGCATACGGTCTGTCCAGATCGGTATTCATGAATGGTCCTTACCGGAATTATTATCGCGCAGGTGCGTTGATTCTTATCCTTGTTATATTCCTTATCTCCGTGACTTACCGAAGGATCAGAAATAACAGAATACGCCGGTTGAATGTGAATCTGGAGGATTATCTGTATTATCATAAATATACTTCTATCCTTTACCGCATCGGATACTTTATCAGTTATCTCATTCAGAATATTCTGTTTGATTATACTTATATGAGACGTAATTTCAATTTCTGTAAAGGTCTCGATGTGTATGACGGCGGTGTGAGTGAGTATTATATCAAGTTCCGTAATACCTGGTACAAGTATCTGTCTCTGACCCTGAAGAGGCACCGGGTGTCTCTCAAGAAGCTTCAGGCATTTGCAGCTGTCATGAAGAATGAGATGATCTATGATGCTTTGCCGGATGATGAGATCAGGGCATATTACAAGCTGTTTGATCATGAAGCGGCGGCCTGCTTCGAGGAGAACCACAAGGTGACCAAGTCTATGGCTTCCAAGTTTGAGAGTTATCCTCATGTTATGAGGGTTTATCGCAAGCATGTACTTAAGCGCTATAAGGTTCTTAATTATGTGGAGAAACGTGAGCCTCGTATCAAAGAGCTGGTGAACCTGAAGGATTTCAGAGAGAAACGTGATGTAAATGATTACAAGAAGATGGACTTCAGGTAAGATTTTTATTTTCTAATTGACGATAGCCATGCTGGCAATCAGTGCAAACTGTTTGGAGCATGGCTATCGTTATTTTTTTCGCTATTATATTTTATTATTGATGCATTCTCTGTCTTACAATCTCGAAGGCCAGGACACCGGCAGCGACCGAAGCATTCAGAGAGTCGATATCCCCTTTCATGGGGATGGAGACGATGTAATCACATTTTTCACGGACCAGGCGACTGACTCCGCTACCCTCATTTCCGATGACCAGTCCTATGGGGCCGGTGAGGTTCTGGCGATACATGACTTCCCCGTCCATATCGGCGCAGGCGAACCACATCCCTCGTTTCTTCAGCTCATCGATGGTTTTCCCCAGGTTGGTCACCCTGGCTACAGGGGTATAATGCAGGGCTCCGGCACTTACTTTAGCTACCGTTCCTGTGAGTCCGGCTGCCCGTCTTTTGGGGATGATCACGCCGTGGGCTCCCGCCAGGTTGGCGGTACGGATGATGGCTCCCAGATTATGGGGATCTTCGATCTCATCGCACAGGATGAAGAAGGGATCTTCCCCCCTTTCCTCAGCCTTGGCAAAGAGGTCGTCGATCTGGGCATATTCCATGGCGGCGGCAAAAGCTACCACTCCCTGGTGTTTGCCGTGGTCGGACATGGTATCCAGTCTTTCCCGTGATACAAATTTCACGATGGTGTTCTGTTTCTTGGCCTCCCGCAGGATGGTCTTGATGGGCCCGTCCTGGCTTCCGTCCAGGATATATAATTTATCGATGGTCTTACCGGAACGGTATGCCTCGATGACGGCATTCCTTCCGATCAGAGTGAATTCTTCGTATGCCATAGTTACTCCTACTTCTCTTCCTCCATTTCCTCCAGACCAAGTTGAATCAGTTCCATGATTCTCTCCATCCGGCCTGCCAGGTAGAGGTAACCCATGAGAGCTTCCAGCCCTGTGGCGATCCGGTAATCATGCAGGCTCTGATTCTTGGCTGCAGAGATGGTCTTTGCATTGCGTCCTCTGCGGAAGATGGTCATCTCCTCTTCACTGAGATGAGGTTTGATCTTATTTAAGAGGTCTGTCTGTGCCTTGGCATTCACGATGCGGGTTACTTCCTTATGGTAGCGGTTTGGGCGGTTATTGCCCCGGGTTAAAACCATGGTACGGATGACCAGGTCATATACACAGTCTCCCACATAGGCAAAGGCCAGGGCGGAATAAGTGCGTAATTCCGCCTCTGTCAGAGGAAAATGGTCATGAATGCTTTCTAAGCTCTTTTCCATTTTACGCCTGCTCTCGTATCTTCCAGGATGATTCCCTGCTCTGCCAGCTGATTTCTGATCTCGTCTGCTCTGGCGAAGTTCTTGGCTTTTCTTGCCTGCTGACGTTCCTCGATCAGGGCTTCGATATCGGAATCCAGGAGTTCCTCTTCCTTCTCGGTGATGATTCCCAGGACGTCGCAGAGTTTCTCGATGGTTTCCCTGACATAGGAAATGTATGCTTTTCCGGCACCTTCTGCGGTTACATTGGCCAGTTTAACCATCTCGAAAATGGCGGAGATGGCATCTGCAGTGTTGAAATCATCTTC
>CAMNGO010000244.1 GCA_946538445.1 uncultured Lachnospiraceae bacterium | reverse complement strand
TGTTCTTCTTTGTTTCCCTTACCATAGGACATGCTTCTAGTAAAGTATCTCACAGGTTTCTTTCTCATTTTTGCCTCCTTATATTCGCAAAAGCCCTTAAATTGTTTCTCATGGTTGTGTCATAAGTATCTTTATCAGTTCTGCGAAGCTGACTATTTCCTGAACAGTTGTATATTCCTCAGTTGTATGTATGTTATACATAGGACCGTATATATTAAGACCGTCCATCCCGTGTTTTATCAGAGAATTTATATCACTTCCGCCATAGGACTTCTTCGCCAATGTTTCCCTGCCCTGCTTCCCTAAAGCTCTTTTATACCTATCCAAAGCACTCCCCGCCTGGGCTTCGGGATCTTTCCTGTATACGGTGATTCTTTCTTTTTTATCTATACCAAGCTCTGCACCTGCACTCTTCGCCTCTTCAGAAAAAACGCTTTCCACATATTCCATTGTCTGATATGCATCTTCATGGACACCGCTTCTTATCTCACCTTTTATGAGGCAGTTTTCCGGAACAGCGTTGGTCACACTTCCGCCTTCAATAGTACCGATATTCAGCGTTGTGTGATCATCCGCCCATCCCTGCTTTATTCTGCTGATTGCAGCTGCAGCTACTGCGATTGCATTTATTCCCTTTTCGGGCTCATAACCTGCGTGAGAGGCCTTGCCCTTTATATGTACTTCGAATGAAATGAGGGTCGGTTCGCAGGATGAATAGACTCCGTATTCTCCGCTGCAGTCAGGAGCAAAAGCTATCCTGGAACGAATCTTTGAATAATCAAGAGCTGTACTTCCAAGACCGTAAACCTCTTCTGCCACTGTAAACAGAAACTCTATTGGCGGATGATCCAGCTCTTTCTCCAAGACTTCAGTGTATGCCTCGATAATACCTGCTATACCAACCCTGTCATCTGCCCCCAGGACAGTAGTATGGTCACTTGTGATGGTTCCATCATCATTTAGTATGATCTTTTTATTATTACCCGGAGCTACGGTGTCCATATGTGCACAGAACAGAATAGGCTCAGAATCTGCATACTTTCCCCGCCCCTCCGCAAATCCATATAGATTTCCGCAGTTACCTCCAATCTTACCGGCTGCATCATCCTCGCAAAGCTTTATTCCCAGCTTTTGAAACTCCGCCACAAGATAGTCAGCAACCATCCGTTCATTAAATGATTCTCCGTCTACCAACGCAAGTTCTATAAATCTGTCTATTACTCTCTTGTCATTCTGTTTCATAGATTAATCTTTCTAATTGCTATTAAAAAATATTATTTGCAGGCAGTTCATGTTTTGGCAACCGTTTGGGAAATGGTCCTTCTACTGTACATGGAACCCCAACCCTGTCCAACTCTTCCCGCAGTAGATTGATATATTTATCAGTGTTTATCAGCTGCATAAAGCCAACAAAAATCTTGTCTGCCATAGCTGTTATTTCTACTGTAAAATGCCCCTCGATGATAAATACATAAAACTCAACGTAATCGGCAAGTTCTCCCCAGTCCATCTGTCCTGTGTAGTTTGCTATAAAACTACCATGCTGGGCATCTTTACCTGTAGCAAGGCTATTGTCTGCCATATACTTTCTTTTTGCTTTTAGCCCATGCTCCCTGTCCACCGCTTCATACAGCTCAAACAGCTTTCTTACCTGCTCATGGCTGACAGACGGATCAGTCTGGAGGATCATCTGCCCTCTGGTTATTGTCCCTAATTTCTCCAGATCTCCCTTCAGGTCATCCCTGTCATAATCCACATACACGTGACTCAAGAAGTCGCAGTGTGTATTGGGAAGTCCCACGCTGTCGCGCATATTATGCGCAGCTTCTGCTACTATCACTCTGTCCTTTTCAGGGAACACTCTGTCCAAAGCCCTTGCAAAAATAATAAAGAAAAAGGACAACACGCTGGAATCATTAGCCTTTATGACTTTCAGAAGATCATTTTGATCAACTGTAAGAACCGTATAATTAGGGTTTCTTTTAAATGGATTAAAAAGCCCGTTAAGATAGTCCAGACCAAGAACAGGTGCCTTCTGGAACTTTCTCTTATAGACTGGCACTTCTGTTGTCAACATATCCATCGTGGGTTCTGATGTTTCCCCTGGGAGCAGATCATCATCTGGTTTTCTGACTTCCGGTGCATATGGTTCCACATTATATTTTTCTTTGACATACTCATACACATTTGTCATAACCCACGGAAGAAATCCCTTTCCACCGCACATTGTATGACTTATGTTAAAAAAAATATCATACCCCGAACAATCTACAAAAATAAGGTGGTTGTTTACTGCATCACTACCAACCTTTGGCATTTTCTCTGCTGTAGGCATAACAACTATTCTCTTATCATTCGGTACAAGAACGTATCCACCGTCCTCATCAACAGAAACTCTTACAGCAAAGTAAGGATAGCGCCTGATAGCAGTATTTACCGCCTGCTCAAGGACATCAATATCCACAGGCTCCTTCATTCTTACATGGATGCGAACAGTATGTGCAAAACGCTTTTCGCTCTGATAAAGTCTGTAGGTGTCAACACTGTATTTCATACCTTTTATTCCCTCCTGTTGCTTTCATATACTTCATCTACATCTTTTCTTCACTTCCCACATTCATATAAAATTTTATCCGTGATCTGATAATTCCCGTCTATCTCAGGAACGCTTACAGGCAGGGCTCCGGTTGCCTTCACGCCGCCGAAGCAGGAGACAAGTGCAGCCGCAAGGTTTGGTGCATAAGCACTTCCGGTGCCAGATTCATTTGGAATTTCTTTCATTGGTGATGAGTTATAAGCCAGGACAATAGCGTCAGCATCTGTGAACCTTGCTGCATCATATGGCAAGCCGCAGCTTATCACTACTACTGGCGTTCCTTCTTCATGAAAAACATACTGCGTAGGATTGATTACGTCATAGCAGATCAGCTCAT
>CAMNGO010000243.1 GCA_946538445.1 uncultured Lachnospiraceae bacterium | reverse complement strand
AAGTATAGTCTGTGTTATTGTATGGACGGGTCTCCCCTGTTTTTCCTTTTTCAACGACAGCACCCTGACGGTCTGTATTAAGCAGATAGACGGATGTCATTTTAGCTACATCCTGGTCATAGGCAGTCTCTGCAAAGAAGGGGGAGAACTTGCTGGAGAAGTTGGAATATCCAACTACCAGAGGTTTGTCTGCAACCCCTCCGCCGCCGCAGCCGGCCAGTGCAGTCAGGCACATAAGCATGACTAAAAATAATGATAGTTTCTTTTTCATTTTTTACATCTCCTTTCATAATCTCACTGGAACACTCCAGTTATGAACACTTTATAGTATAAGTCCGGTCTCTGGCCAAAGACAAAGCGGAGCTTATATTTGTAGATAATCACAGCTTCTCCCACTCAAGTATCCGGAAAGCCTTCCGGCAACCCAAGGCAAGAAGAGCTGTCAGCCCCTTACAGATCAGATAGAGGATACTGGCTGTCAGCTGACCTCCACTGCCATGTTGGAACAGATAAAAAAGGGAAACTGCCATCCCAATAAGAGCACATACACTCAAAACCGTGGCTGCCCCCGGTATCCTGGCCCGGATGTGGTCAAGGATATAACTCCTCATGCTGTCTTTGTTATAGATCAGTCTGATAAAGTTCCAGACCAGCATAAACAATGCGCTGACTTCCCCCACATAAGGAAGAATCACATAGAAGGCACCAAATGCTGCCTTTGTATCCAGGGTTCCTGAAAAAACCACCACCAGGAGAGCTAAGACACAGCAGATGGTCAGCTCCGCCAATGGACTCACCTTCTGCTCCTCTTTATTAAGGAGGCGGAAGGACTCTCCCGTATACTGATATCTTCCATCTTTCTCATGGAAAGACTGTAAGATCTTTTTTTGTTTGTTCTTCATCAGTCGATACCTGTAAGATCAAATTCATCAAGCCATTGTCCGGCTTTGGCACAAACCTTCTCCAGGGTAGTCTCCTCAAAGGGGCTGTCCATACCGGCCCGGTCAAGTAGGGTTGTGAACACATCAGAACCGCCCTGCCTGGTATATGCCATGTAATGTGCCCAGGCGTCCTCATAGTCATCCTGTATCAACGCCCAGATCTCCAAAGCAACCGTCTGGGCCAGACAATAGTCGATATAATAAAATGGATAGGAATAGATGTGGTGCTGTCGCTGCCAGCCCATCCCTTCAGCATAAAACGGGATCTCTCCGTCCAGCCGGAGCCAGGGCATGTAGATCCCCAACAGTCTCCTCCACTCCCCATGACGCTCGGCCGGTGTCAGCTCGGGGTGTTCATAAACGATATGCTGGAAATGATCCACCATAGTTCCATAAGGAATGAACAAGAGACTTTCCGCCAGATGACTGTAAAGGAACTTGCGGGCATCTTCCCCGAAAAACTCTTCCGCGCATTTCCAGGAGAAAAACTCCATGCTCATGGAATGAACTTCACAACCTTCCATGCTGGGCCAGATTGTTTCCATGGGAACCCGGTCCCGGTTGACCCAATCGGCGAAAGCATGACCAGCTTCATGAGTCAAGGTCTCCACATCATCCTGGGTACCGTTAAAATTGGCAAATATAAACGGCACATCGTAGTCATAGATGCTGGTACAATAACCACCACCTTCCTTTCCTTCTCTGGAAAGAACATCCATCAATTGACCATCCATCATCATATGGAAGAATTGGCTGGTCTGAGCCGATAACCGGTCAAAGAATCTGCCGGCTGTATCCAGGATATCTTCAGCGTCCCCCACCGGTCTTGCATTACCTGACCGGAACATCAGGGCACAATCGGCAAAACTCATAGGATAATCCATCCCCAGCCTCTCGGCCTGTTTTCTGCGGATCTCCTCTGCCACCGGTACCAGGTACTTACGGACTCCCTCACGAAAACGATCAATATCCTTCCTGTCATAACAGTTTCTGGTCATGCGGTAATAGCCCATCTCCACATAATCTTTCAGATTAAGCTTCTGACTCATCTCATGACGTATGGCTACAAGACGGTCGTAGATTCCATCCAGTTTGTCCTGGTTCTCTTTATACCAGTTTCCTTCTGCCTTCCAGGCTTCCAGACGAACATCATCTTCCTGCCGTTTCTTGAACAGACCCATCTGAGCGATGGTATAAATCCCACCCCGGAAAGGAATTTGAGCACTTGCCAGCAATTTTTCATATTCCATGGTGAGATCGTTCTCCTCCTGGAGTAAAGGAATGATGACGGGATCAAAACTCTTTAGTTTTAGCTTGATATTTTTGAATACGATATCCCCGAATTCCTCTTCCAGACTTTCCTTGTAGGGAGAAGACAGAAGTGCTTTATTCCACCGTTCCTGATAAGCCATGAGCTCAGGCCCGGCATTGTTCCAGAACTTGACCTCCCCATCATAGAAATCATCTCTGGTATCGATGGAATGACGAATCGTCGCCAAGGTCCCCACTGATTCCACATGACGTTTCAGCCGGTCCATGGCAACAAAAAATCCTGCCGCTTCCTGGTATGACTCCGCATCGGTAAAAGACTTAATGGTCTCCTCCATCTGTCTCTTCACATCGTCAAGAACCGGTCTCTCGTACAGGATTTCCGAAAACTTTATCATATTTATTTCCTCCGATTAGATGTCAAATAAACAAGCTCGCTTATTAACACTATCCTAACATATATTTATCAGTATTGTATCATAATTCGGGATATTTTGCATTATTTTTGTTACTTTTTATGAATAATTTATGGTTTTCCAGCCTTTCTCTCATAACAAATCCGGAGACAAAAAATCCCGCCGGAAAAGAACGCTTCCGGTGGGGTGATCAAATCGATGATTCTTACTGTTTCATCTGTACTCTATGATTATTTCTTCTGAGCAATTGCTGCCTGTGCTGGGACAGGCCTGTAACGTACATTTATCACTTAAAGATTGCAGATGCTGTTTTTTTTTCCAATCGGAAGCTTCTTGCTTATATAC
>CAMNGO010000242.1 GCA_946538445.1 uncultured Lachnospiraceae bacterium | reverse complement strand
CGGTAGATTATGACTTCGATCTGAGGGATGATATCAAGTTCTCTGACGGTGAACCGCTCACCGCGGATGATGTTATCTTCTCCATGTATGTATTATCCGATCCTACCTACGATGGTTCCTCCACCTTCTTTGCGATGCCCATCAAAGGTATGGACAAGTATCGTTCCGGTATGACTCCTCTTATGGATCTTCTTCTGGAGGCCGGAAAGGATAATAAAGATTTCTCCAAATGGGATGAAGCTACCCAGACAGCATTCTGGGCTGAGACAGAAACCGCAGGAGCTAAATTCGCACAGTCCATCGTGGATTACTGTGTTGCCAGCGGATACAATACATCGGAAGATTCCGTGGCTGCCTGCGCTGCCAACTGGGGATATGAACTCAAGGAAGACGCCACCGTGGAAGATTTCTATGCCGCTATGCTTGAAGCATACGGCGGGGACGTGAAGGCTTTATCTGACACGGAAAAAGCAGATGCTTCCCTGTTCTCCCTGATGGACAATTACTCTGAGTATTCCAAGGGTGCTGAAACGGGAGATTCCGCACCTAATATCGCAGGTATTCAGAAGACAGGTGATTACAGTCTTCGTGTGAGCCTGACTGAGACAGATGCAACTGCCATCTATCAGCTTGGCGTGACCATCTGCCCGCTCCACTACTATGGCGATAAAGAGAAATATGATTATGACAACAACAAGTTCGGTTTTGACAAGGGTGACCTTTCCGCCGTTCGTGCTAAGACAACCGAGCCTATGGGCGCCGGCCCCTATAAATATATAAAATTTGAAAACGGTGTTGTTTCCTTTGAAGCAAACGACAGTTATTATCTCGGTGCTCCGAAGACTAAGAACATGCAGTTCCTGGAGTCCCAGGATCAGGATAAACTGAACGGTATCATTACCGGAACCATCGATATTACCGATCCGACCTATTCCTTAGATACTGTAAAAGCAATCAAAGATGCTAACAAAAACGATGATGTGAATGGTGAGGCCATCACCACCAGCACCGTAGATAACCTGGGATATGGTTATTTAGGTATCAGCGCTGAGTCCGTGAATGTCAAGGGTGAGAAAGGATCTGAAGAGTCCAAGTGCCTTCGTAAAGCCTTTGCGACTATCTTCGCCCTGTATCGTGACGTTACGGTTAACTCCTACTACGGTGAGACTGCTTCCGTTATCAACTACCCGATTTCCAATACCTCCTGGGCAGCTCCCCAGAAGACGGATTCCGACTATGCCATCGCCTTCTCCAAGGATGTGGATGGAAATGATATCTATACTTCCGACATGACGGATGAGCAGAAGGAAGAGGCAGCGATCGCCGCTGCTCTTGGCTTCCTGGAGAAAGCCGGATATACGGTAAAAGACGGTAAGGTTACCGCAGCTCCGGAGGGAGCAAAGATGAGCTATGAAGTCTGGATTCCGGCTGATGGTCAGGGAGATCATCCTTCCTTCATGATGCTGAATCTGGCTTCCGATGCTTTCAAGAAGATCGGTATTGATCTGGTAGTAAAAGACCTTGCCAACTCTGCCGATCTCTGGACCGGCATTGAAGCCGGCACTGTTCCTATGTGGTGTGCTGCATGGGGCGCTACTCCCGATCCTGATATGTATCAGGTATACTTCTCCGGTAAGTTTAATAAAGATAAAGAAGCCGGCGGATCCAACTACATGTATGATATCGAAGATAAAGAACTGGATGGCCTGATTCTGGATGCTCGTGCCAACATGGATCAGTCCTACAGAAAACAGGTTTACAAATCCTGTCTGGATATCATCGTTGACTGGGCTGTAGAAGTTCCTGTTTACCAGAGACAGAATGCGATTATCTTCGCAACAGACCGCGTGAAGATGGATAGCGTAACGCCGGATATCACAACCTACTGGCCATGGTATTCCGAGATCGAGAAGATCGAGCTGAAATAATCTCCTCAGTAAGTTTCCACGGGGACATTTACCCGGGAGACATCATATGAGTATCACTGGGCAGACAGGAATACCTGTCTGCCCAGATTAAATCAGATAGAAAAGGGAGATGTATCGTGCGAAAATATATAATTAAACGAGTGCTGCAATCCCTGGTCATCCTCTTCTTTGTTGCGTTTATCCTGTATGCATTGATGCGCTGTCTTCCCACATCCTATGTGGAAACCATGGCAAGACAGAAATCCATGCAGCCGGGTTCCAAGAGTTTTGAAGAGTGGATGGAGCAGCTGACAGCCATGTATAACATGAACGGAGGCATCGTGAGCGGATTCTTCCGCTGGCTGGGTTCCATCTTAAGAGGTGAATTCGGTGACAGCTGGAGATGGACCGTCCCTGTTATAGAGAAATTCAATGATACGGTCTGGCTCTCCTTCGTTATGGGGTTTATCTCTTTTGCCCTGGAATTGCTTATCGCCATTCCTTTGGGAATCATTGCAGCGACCAAACAGTATTCTAAAACAGACTATACAATTTCTGTGATTGCTCTGGCAGGTATCTCTCTGCCTACCTTCTTCTTTGCTTCCCTGCTGAAGCTGCTTTTCTCCGTCAAGCTGGGCTGGTTTGACTTATATGGCCTGGTAGGAAGAAACTATGATCAGCTTTCCACTATGGGTAAGTTGTTGGATAAGGGCAATCACCTGGTTCTTCCCATCATCACCCTTGTGGTGGTCAGCATGGGAGGTTTGATGCGTTTTACCAGAACCAATATGCTGGAAGTGCTGAATGCAGATTATATCCGCACTGCCAGAGCCAAGGGTCTTTCCGAGAAAAAAGTTATCTATCATCATGCGTTCCGGAATACCCTGATCCCTATTGTTACCATCGTTGGCGGTTCTCTGCCGGGACTCTTTTCGGGAGCCTTGATCACGGAAACCCTGTACGGAATTCCCGGAATCGGTTATGCTTCCTATCATTCCATGGTGTCGGGCGATATTCCTTTCTCCATGTTTTTCCTGGTCTTTACCGCTATATTGACACTGTCAGGCAAC
>CAMNGO010000241.1 GCA_946538445.1 uncultured Lachnospiraceae bacterium | reverse complement strand
CTTATGAAGGCAAAGAAGATCGGCGTTACCATGAAGTCCATGGGATTTAGCAAGTGGAAATAAATATATATGACATGTCCACAGTCGGGTTAAGATAGGCTGTGAATAATAGTAGCGTGACTATAAAAGCGGGGGCTGTCGCAGTAACGTTTATCATTCATCACAGAATGAACGATCGTAACTGCGCCAGCCCCCTTTGTCAGACTAAAATGAGAACTTTCACTGATTATCCTTCATGGATAAAGAGGACTCCCAGAGTGCCGGGACCGCAGTGGCTGGATATGACGCCTCCTGCCCTGGTTTCCAGGATCTCCTGGAAGTGATCCAGGGAGGAGAGGTAGTCCCGCACTTTTCGGATTGTTTCCTGCCTGCAGCCGGAGTGGGTGATGAAAACCCGGTCTTTCTTTCCCTGCATTAGATCCCCTTCCAGATCTCTTACATATCTAACTATAACCTTATCAAGACTGCCCCTGTACTTTTTGCCTACCTTCATGGAGCCGCCTTCTACTATAATCTCGGGATGGATCTTGAGGGCGGATCCGGCCAGGGCGGCTACGGCACTGCAGCGGCCGCCTCTTCTCAGATAAGTCATGGTATCCACCACAAAGCTGGACCGGACTCTGGGAATCAGCTCCCGGATCCTGACAGCTATTTCATCAGCGCTGCCATGGTCGCGGGCCATAAGGGCAGCTTCTATGACGAGGAGACCGATGCCTGTAGACAGGTTGCGGGAATCGATGACTCTAACCCGGTCTTCCATACCCAATTCGGCAGCGGCCATCTGCATTACATTGCAGGAACTTGACATGGACCCCGAGATGGAAAAACAGACCAGGTCATGTTCTTGTTTCAGGAGAGGTTCCATGATTCCTATAACCCTGTCAAGTGAAGGGGCGGAGGTTCTGGGTGTCTTCTGGTGTGCATCGGACCATTCATAGATCTTATCCGGAGTAATATTGATTCCATCTTCGTATTCCTCCTCATCCAGGACAATATGGAGGGGAATGATGGTTATATTATAGTCACGGATCAGGTCGGGCGATAGATCACAGGTGCTGTCTGATAGTATTTTAACCATAGTGTTTCCTTTCCTGATATTTTCCTGAATTCTTTAGTAGGATAAATAATAATTATGCAGATGCCATCATATCGAAAATAATGATTATCACATTTAATATATCATAAAATGACTGTTTTGTCTTTGTTATATGCTCTAACCATCACAGGCAGACCTTGTCCGCTTCAATACGGATTGCTGTGCGGATGACAAAATGGACGCAAAATGGATTGCCCTAAACTATATATTTACAAGGAGAATTTCATAATGATATAATTATTACATAGGATTCTATAATAATATTATTCCTGCTTTTTTAGAGGCGCGGGAATTGTGATCATGCAGTTACTAGTAGAATGAATAGGGGGAATGCTTGATGAGACGTGAATGCTTATGGATAACCGGATGTGAGGGAAGACTGGGGTCTGAACTTATGCGGCTGTTTAAGAAAAAGTATAATTATAAACTGGTGACTACCGACCGGGACGTGGATATTACCAACCTGCAGGAGGTTAACCGGGCTGCTGATATCTATGAAGTGGATATTGTCATTAATTGTGCCAGTATCTCAGATAGAGAATACTGCGAGAAGAACCGGATTGAAGCCTACAGGGTTAATGCCCTGGGCGCCCGCAATCTGGCTATTGCCAGCCGAAGAAAGAATGCGACGATCATCCATATGTCAAGTGATGATGTTTTCAGCGGGATCCACAAGAGGTCCAAGAACGAGTTTGATCTTCCTACGCCTGATACAGTATACGGTCAGACTAAATACGCCGGGGAGATCTTTGTCAAGGAGATGAACCCCAAGCACCTGATTATAAGAAGTTCATGGGTTTACGGCAGCAGGAAGGCACTTTTACCGGAGTACCAGGACTTCTATCAGAAAGTCCTGGAATATGGAAAGAACGGCCAGTCCTTTGAGTGCCCGATCGATGTGATCAGCACACCTACCAGCACCGTCGAGATTGCCCGTTTTATCCGGGATGTTCTGAAAGCTGATGAGTACGGACTTTTCCATGTTTCCTGCGAGGGGGCCTGCACCAAACGGGAATATGCACGTAAGATTCTTGAACTCAATGGTTACGATCCTGATCTTTGCAAGGCTTCTTTTGAGAAGGAAGGCGGTGCAGTAACTTCTACCCTGCTGGAAAATCTGATGCTGAAGATGACCGGGATCTGCGAGATGCCTGATTGGCAGGATGCCATGAAGGAATACGTCGAGAGAGAGAAAGGTGGGAAATAAATGGCAGAACAAGTTGCTGAGAATAAGAAAAAATTCAGCCTGACGACAAGAATCTTTATAGGTTTGATTGCCGGATTGATTGTCGGAGTTATTTTCAACCTGGCTATTCCACATGGGTTTATCAGGGATACTGTCTTTGTAGACGGAATCTTTTACGTTCTGGGCAACGGTTTTATCCGCTGCATGAAGATGCTTGTCGTTCCACTGGTTTTTTGTTCCCTTGTCTGCGGCGCAGCTGCCATCGGGGATACCAAGTCTTTGGGTAAGGTAGGCGGAAGGACCATCATTTTCTATCTCTTTACCACAGCTTTTGCCGTAACGGTAGCTATTACGGTAGCCACATTTATCAGGCCCGGCGTGGGACTGGATATGTCTTCCATAGAGAAGAGTGAGGTAGCAGTGGCAGAGAGTACCAGCATGGCAGATACCATATTAAATATTATTCCGGAGAATCCCATAGGATCATTGGCTAACGGTACTATGCTTCAGATTATCCTCTTTGCCCTTTTGGTAGGTGTTCTGCTGGCGAAGATGGGCGAGCAGGCTAACCTGATTTATAATCTCTTCAATCAGACCAATGACCTGATGATGGAGATGACGACCATGATCATGCATCTTGCTCCTTTTGGCGTATTCTGCATGATCGCCAGGACATTTTCTAACCTGGGCTTCAACGCT
>CAMNGO010000240.1 GCA_946538445.1 uncultured Lachnospiraceae bacterium | reverse complement strand
GTTATATATTTTTCCTTAACATTAATGCTGCTTTTGATAACAATATCTGATGCGTTATTCGAGCTAGCTTTTTCATAGTACAACATTTTAATATATATTATATTTGTTTTAGCGAATGCTTTCAATGGTCAGAACTATTGTCAAAGCGAAAAAAGGGACCCCGGGGATATATCCTTTTACTGGTCATATCTCTGAAATCCCTTGATTTCAAGCCTTTTCAGGCCTCTCTATACCTCTTTTCTTGACAGTAGAACTACCGTCTCCACGTGTACCGTCCCGGGGAACATATCCACCAGACAGCAGCGATTCACCTCATACCCGGCCTCCCGGAGGATCAGGAGGTCCCTGACCAGGCTGGTGGGTTTACAGCTCACATATACCATCTGGTCAACACCGTAATTGATGATCTTCCTCAATGCTTTTGGATGGATACCGTCCCTGGGAGGATCCAGGATGATGAGGTCCGGTTTTACGGTTAATCCGTCCAGCACCTTCAGCACATCCCCGGCCATGAATTCGCAATTATTCAGCCCGTTTAATGCTGCATTTATCTTCGCCGCTTCCACGGCTTCCTCCACGATCTCCACTCCGACCACCTTTTTGGCCACCGGTGCCACGATCTGAGCGATGGTTCCGGTGCCGGTGTAGAGATCATAGATCAGTTTATCTTTCGTCTCCCCAACGTACTCCCTGACACGGTCATAGAGTACCTCAGCCCCCAGCGTATTGGTCTGGAAGAAAGAAAATGGGGTGATCTTGAATCTCATATCAAATAACTGCTCATAGAAATAATCCTGCCCATACAGAAGCCTGGTTTCATCACTTTGTACCACATCGGCCACACTGTCATTGATAGTGTGGAGGATTCCAACGATGGTTCCTTCCGTCTCTGTTTCTATCAGTGTTTTTACAAAGGAAACATCATCCAAGGTATCCTGAGAAGAGGTTACCAGATTTACAAGGATATCACCGGTTTTGGCAGACCGGCGTAAAACCAGGTGTCGCAGAAAGCCTGTGTGTTTCAGTCTGTGATAGAAGGCAGTTCCCCTTTCCTGAAAATAAGCCAGGACAGCCTGGAGGATATGGTTAAAATCAGGAGCAATGATTTTGCAATCTGTAAGGCTTACTATATCATAGAAGCTATTCCTTTTATGCATGCCCAAAGATAATGGTCCGTCCTTATATTGGTCCCCGAAGGTGAATTCCATCTTATTACGGTATCCCTGAGACAGCGGACTTCCGTAGATTTTCTCCACTTCCACACTCAGCCCGGCATTATGGATCAGCCTTTCTACCTGGGCCTTTTTAAGGAGAAGCTGTTGTTCGTATTCCAGATTCTGATAGCTGCAGCCTCCACATGCTCCAAAGTGCTGACAGGAGGCGCATTCCTTCTCAAGAGGTGATTTTTCAAGTACTTCCAGAAGCCTTCCTTCAATATTGCCTCTTTTCTTTTTGGAGATGGAGAAGCGGATGGTCTGCCCCTCCAGGGCATTTTTAACCACTACTTTCTGATCTTCTATCCCCAGTATCCCTTTGTTTGGAAAATCGGTGCGCAGGACTTTACCCACGAAGATCTCACCCTTTTTCATCGATTCTCTCCTTATCTATTTCATATATGGTTACAGAACTTCTTTGATCAGACGTAAGGCCTTGCCTCTATGGCTGACCTTGTTTTTCTCCTCCGGAGATAGCTGGGCCGTAGTCATCTTCTTCTCAGGATAGTAGAAGATGGGATCATAGCCAAAACCGTTTTCTCCTGCAGGTTCATAGGCGATCCTGCCTTCTATGGTTCCCCTTCTTGTCTCTACGCGGCCATCCGGAAATGCCGCTGCGATGACACAGACAAAGCGGGCGGTTCTTTTTTCATCCGGCACCCCGTCCAGGCGATCGATGATAATCTGGTTTTTAATCCGGTAGGAAGTGTTCTCACCCATGTAGCGGGCGGACATAACACCCGGCTCCTTATTAAGGTAATCAACCTCAAGACCGGAGTCATCTGCCAGGACAATGCTGCCCGTAGCTTTCATCACGGTGGTGGCTTTGATGATTGCATTCTCCTCAAAGGTCTCCCCGTCTTCCACGATATCCACGTCTACCCCTGCCTCTTTCATAGAGAGGATCTCATAACCCAGATCTCCCAGGATTTCTCTGATTTCCTTCATCTTTCCTTCATTGCCGGTTGCAAATATAATTCTATTACTCATGATGATTCATCCCTCTCATTGGTGATACCATTTATTTTGATTCATTGGGGTTCTTCCGCCTTGGAGGCTTGGGACCCAGGAACTGATAGAAATAGGTTTTCATCATTCCGTTATATATCTTTCGGTTCTTGGTGGCCTTCTTCCCGATATACTTCTCTGCATCTTCATAGGCCGTGATGACATACTCACTCCAACCGTCCAGACGGGAGAAGGCTTCCCCGATCTCCTTATAGAGGATGGGAAGGTCTTCCTTATCCTCCAATCGCTCCCCATAGGGTGGATTGGTGATGATAAACCCATACTTTTTGGGGTGGCGCAGCTGATGAACAGCCCGTTGCTGGAAATGGATCAAGTGGTCCACCCCCGCACGTTTGGCGTTCTCCCTGGCGGCCTTGACGATCTTGGGATCGATGTCAAATCCCTGGATATCCATCTCCAGGTCAGTAATGATCCGGGATCTTGCCTCCGCCCGGGCTTCCTTCCACAATCCTTTCGGGATCAGGTTTTCCCATTGCATGGCCTGAAAATCTCTGGTCAGTCCCGGGGCGATATTGGCCCCCATCATGGCTGCTTCGATGGGAAATGTACCGCTTCCGCAGAAGGGATCCACCAGGATCCGATCACGGTTCCAGGGGGTGAGTTTGATGAGGCCTGCAGCTAATGTCTCCTCGATGGGAGCCTTGCTGACCATTTTCCGGTAGCCTCTCTTGTGGAGACTCTCGCCCGATGAGTCGAGGCCCACCAGGACCACATCCTTGTGGATGGCAATCCGGACGGG
>CAMNGO010000239.1 GCA_946538445.1 uncultured Lachnospiraceae bacterium | reverse complement strand
TCTTTCGGAACTGGAGGATCTGATGGAACGTTGTTCCAGGCTGCTTCGAAAGGCGGAGATTGCCCCGGGGAAAAGTCTGATCGAGAAAGAAGCTCCCTATTATATCCAGATTGGAAGGGAACTTCGCTTTAACGAATTAGATGAGATTCTGACGGATGACCCGGTCATTCTGGATGAACTGAGGGACTATTATGACGGAAAGATCGGTGAGAAGATCCATTTCTATGAGGACGATTATCCCCTCTATCTTCTCTACCGTTTTGAACACTATTATAAAAATGCATTGAACAAGATGGTGCCTTTGAAATCCGGTGGTTCCATCATCATAGAGCCTACGGAAGCAATGGTGGTGATCGATGTGAATTCCGGCGCGGTCCTGAAGGGGAAGAAACAGGCCATGACCATCTTCGAGACCATGAATCAGGAGGCAGCGGCTGAGATTGCCTGCCAGTTACGGCTGCGCAATCTTTCCGGCATCATTCTCATTGACTTTATCAATATGAAAGATGCAGCAAGCAGGGAAAATGTGATGGAGTGCCTGAAGAAAGAGTGCGAATCCGACCGGATTCCCCTCCGGGTTATCGACTATACCGGTCTGGGACTGGTGGAGATGACCAGATCTAAAGTAAGAAAAACGCTGAAAGAGCAGTGGGATGAATGTCATAAATCTTCTCATACTCTATCTATATAAACTTCCTGGAATCATGCAGATTTCTGTTGACAACCATTCTCCGGGATGGTATCATATTATGCGTATGCCGCACGATCTTTGGTTGAAGTCCCGGAAGGGCACCAATATCGGCGAGTAATTATCAGGAGGTGCCATTATGTACGCTATTATTGCAACAGGTGGTAAACAGTATAAAGTTAGCGAAGGCGATGTAATCAGAGTTGAGAAACTTGGTGCTGAGGCTGGTTCTACTTATACATTTGACCAGGTTTTAGTTGTAAGTGGTGACGAAGTGAAAGTGGGCGATCCGGTTGTGGCTGGAGCTACAGTAGAAGCTTCTGTAATTGAAGATGGTAAGGCAAAGAAAGTTATCGTCTACAAGTACAAAAGAAAAACCGGCTATCACAAGAAACAGGGTCACAGACAGCCTTATACAAAGGTTAAGATCGAAAAGATCAATGCTTAATCTGGCGTGAAGTAAGACAGCATAAGCAGTTTGTGCAAAACGAAAACTAGGTAGTATTATGATTGAGATTACAATCTGCAAGAGACCTGAGAACAAAACATACCGTTCCATTCAGGTTTCCGGGCATGCCGACAGTGTGGAGGAAGGTGCCGATCTGGTTTGTTGTTCCGTATCGGTTCTTACGATCAATCTGGTGAACAGCCTGGATCACTTTACGGATGATTCTTTTATGTTCGACCAGCATGAATCCATCGGCTTTATGTCGGTGGTATTTCCGGAAGAGCCAAGCAAGGAAGCAGAGCTTCTCCTTCGTTCTTATGAATTGGGCATTATGTCCACTGCCGCACAGTATGGCGACTGGTTAAAAGTTTACACACAAGAGGAGGTGTAACCAATGATGATTAAGATGAACCTTCAGTTCTTCGCTCATAAAAAGGGTGTTGGTTCTACTAAGAACGGCCGTGATTCCGAGTCCAAGAGACTGGGAGCAAAGAGAGCAGACGGACAGTTTGTAAAAGCAGGTAATATTCTGTACAGACAGCGCGGTACAAAGATTCATCCGGGCAACAATGTTGGTCGTGGTAAAGACGATACATTATTTGCACTGGTAGATGGTGTTGTACGTTTTGAAAGAAAAGGCAGAGATAAAAAACAGTGCTCCGTATATCCGGTAGCATAATATATCTTGCAATTCAGGCGGCTTCTTGCAAAAGAAGCCGCTTTTTTCATCACATCCGTACTGATAAACAAATAGCTGACTATTGTGTTCCATCCTATGGATATGATAAAATGAAAACATAGTTAAAGAGTCATTTAAAAAGGAGGATATCGGTATGTTTGCCGACAGAGCCCGTATATTTATCCGCTCCGGAAAGGGCGGAGACGGTCATGTAAGCTTCCGCAGGGAGAAATATGTGCCGGATGGAGGCCCCGATGGCGGGGATGGCGGAAAAGGCGGAGATCTTATCTTTGTGGTGGATCCCGGATTAAATACGTTGGTGGATTACCGACATAAAAGAAAATACAGTGCAGGTGACGGACAGCCGGGAAGTAAACGCCGCTGTACCGGCGCAAACGGGGAGGACAGGATCCTTAAGGTTCCTGCCGGAACCGTGATCAAGGATGCTGAAAGCGGAAAAGTTATCCTGGATATGTCCAACCGTAAGGAACCGGTGGTCTTATTAAAAGGAGGCCGTGGTGGAAAGGGAAACCAGCATTATGCCACAGCGACCATGCAGGCCCCCAAATACGCCCAGCCCGGACAGGACGCCAAAGAAATGTGGGTAGATCTGGAACTGAAAGTGATCGCCGATGTCGGATTGATCGGCTTTCCTAATGTAGGTAAATCAACCTTCCTCTCCAGGGTGACAAATGCCAAGCCCAAAATTGCCAACTATCATTTCACCACCCTCAATCCGAATCTTGGCGTAGTTGATCTGGCGGAGGGGGCCGGATTTGTTATCGCAGATATACCCGGTATCATAGAAGGAGCCTCAGAAGGAGCAGGCTTAGGGTATCAGTTCCTTCGCCATATCGAGAGGACGAAAGTATTTATCCATCTGGTGGATGCCGCATCCGTGGAAGGCAGGGATCCTGTTGAAGATATCAAGGCTATCAACAAAGAACTGGAATCTTACAATCCGGAACTTCTGAAACGGCCACAGGTGATTGCAGCCAATAAGATGGATGTCATGCCTGAGGAAGACAGGGAAGTACTGATCGAAATGCTGAGAGAAGAATTCCCGGATTCCGATATGAAGATATTCCCTATCTCTGCTGTGACAGGAGAGGGTGTTACAGAACTTCTCTGGTATGTGCATTCCCTTCTGAAAGAACTTCCTGAAGAACCCATGGAATTCATCCAGGAATTCTTCC
>CAMNGO010000238.1 GCA_946538445.1 uncultured Lachnospiraceae bacterium | reverse complement strand
ATCCTAATGCTTTCTTTCTCATTGTTTTCTCCTCCTACATCTATCTCTAATTTTTCTAGTGTTTTTCTTGCTTACACCTTTTAGTACGATTGATTTGGAAGGAGGGATAAAATAAAATAAAAAATTTTTATAAAATTTTTATAAAAAATGATTCAACTCATTTTCGTCAGTCAAAATTAATCTCCGGATGCATCTCCTGGGGCGTGTGCCACTCGATCCCGTATCTCTCACGGTAGATTTTCTTCTCGATAGCCCAGATCGCATGGCAGGATCCCAGCACCGGGGTATCATATCCGTTTTCCTTCTTGTATAATTCCTCGGCTTCCCTGGAAACCTCCTCCTTTACCTTCAGGTACAGGTTATACTGTTCCTCATCCTCCACTTCCCGCTCATAACCCACTCCTCCAAAAATGGCTGACAGGTCGGGAAGGATGGTTTCCTTCTCCCCGGGAATGGTCTGCATGATCTCGGATAATCTTTTCTCAAATGAAGTCTCTTTCGATGGTTTTCTTTTCATGATCGTTCCCCCTGATTCTATTTGCTTCTGATTACATTATCATTCTTTCTTTATTTATATTATAGCAGAGCATCCTTATCAAGAGACTATATTTTCTGATTTTGCCCCGGAAGAAAAAAGATCCTGCCGAACTATGTTCAGCAAGATCCTCAAATAATTTTTCATTATATTACTCATCCGCACGGACGGCTACATGTTCAGCATCATCCAGCATTCCATAATAGAGGTCATAGTTGTCCTGGAAGGATTCCAGATACTCCTTATCATTGGAGTGATGAAGATTATGAACATACTGATGTTCCATCCCGATGATGCTGTTATCTTCCATACTGATGATGAATACTGCCAGGTCAGAACACTGGTCGGAGATCCGCTCCATGTTGGTCAGCATATTTTCAAATTGGAGACCGCTGTAGATGTTGCACTCATTTTTGGTCATGCGGCGGATGTGATGGGACCGAAGGGTCTCAACCAGAGAGTCGATTACCTCTTCCACCGGCTCGATCTGTCTGGCAAGCTCCACATCATTATTGCGGAAGGCTTCCGCGGTCATCCTCAGGATGTCCTGCAGGGCTCTGGTCACGACAGCAAACTCTCGCTTCGCAGTATCTGACAAGGTGCCACTATCCTTATGAAGGTTCTCAATGGCATAGGTCAGGTTCACCGCATGGTCCCCGATCCGTTCGAAACAGTTCAGGGCCTTGATGAGAAAACTCTGATGGATGCTGTCCTGTTCCTGGGTGATGTAGGGTGAGATGTCAATGATATACTGGTTTGACGCATCGGCCAGACGGTCCAGGAGGTCCTCCCGTTCATGGATCCTGCCGATCCGTTTCTGATCATATGTATGAAATACGTCAATAGCTGCATTAAAGTTGTGGGTGGCGATCTCTTCCATATGCATGATAGCATTGGTTGCCTGGTCAAAGGCAAGGACCGGGCTGGTGATCAGACGGCTGTCAAGCAGGCGAAGCTGCTCTTCGATCAATGCATCCTCGCTCTCCACCGGCTTGTCCGGCACCAGACGCTCTGCCAGTCTGGCAAATGCACCGGAAAACGGAAGAAGGAGAACCGCAGGAATCAGACGGAAACAGCCGTGAACGTTGGCAACACCACCGGAATTCAGACTGCTGTTCCAGAAAGCATCATTTAAAACTCCCGTGACACGTAAGATGGTCAGCACCACGATGATCAATGTGGCGGCACAGATATTGTAGATTACATGCACCAGGGCGGTACGGATCTGATTGGGCTTGGCCCCGATCCTGCTTACCAGGTAAGTGGTAAGGCAGTCACCGATATTCACACCGATGATCACGGCGAAAACACCACAGAAACGAACACCCACAGAGGATGCCATGGACTGCAGTATACCAACCACGGCGGAAGAACTCTGCAAGAGGGCAGTCACGCCCACTCCGGAAAGGAAACCTAAAAGGTAATTCCCCTCAAATTTCATGAGGATAGCACTTAATCCCTCCCCCAGCTCGGAAACCGCATTGCTCATGAAGATAAGACCCATAAAAAGGATACCAAAACCGATGGAGATGGAACCCACGTTATGAAAACGGTCATCTTTTAAGAACATGATCATCACGATACCGATGATCAAAGCAACCGGCGCCAGGTTATCTGCCTTGAAGAAATACAGCAGACTGGTGGACCCGGCTGAAACATCCATCAGACGGATGATCTGAGCAGTGATGGCTGTACCTACGTTGGCGCCCAGGACGATACCGATAGACTGGCGGAAGGTAAGAAAACCTGCACCCACCAGACCTACCGTCAATACGATGGTGGCTGTCGAGCTCTGAATCATACAGGTAACCAGCATACCGAAGATAAAACCCATGGCAGGCTTATTGGTAACCTTTGCAAGAGCGGCTTTCATGGCGCCGCCGGAGGATTTCTTCAGCTCATCCCCCATCATACGCATCCCGTACAAGAATAAGGACAAACCACCTAAAATAGCGATAATCTTATAAAATATATCCACTTCTTTTCTCCCTTTCTAATCCAAAGATAACATGCATATCTCTAAATATCGAAAAAAATCAACTATATTATAAATGTTGAAAAAAAGAAAATCTAGTGTAATATTTTACAATTCCTTCATATAAAATTAATAAATCTTTTTATATATTTCATTTTTTATTGCTCATTTTTCGCTCTCTCCAGAGCTGCCGCAATCACCTGATCCATGTCGTAGTATTTATACTCTCCCAGTCTGCCGCCAAAGATCACTTTCTCTTCCCGGTCGGCCCGTTCCTTATATCTCAGATAAAGATCAGAGTTTTTCCGGTCATTTACCGGGTAATAGGGGTCAGACCCCTTTTCCCACTCAGAGCTGAATTCTCTGGAGATTACAGTCTTGGGCAGGTCATTTCCTTCCGCATCTTTACCGAACTCAAACCATTTATGTTCGATGATACGGGTCCAGAGTGTCTCGCGGTCCGTATAATTCACTGCTGCATTGCCCTGGAAATTAGGCTGAT
>CAMNGO010000237.1 GCA_946538445.1 uncultured Lachnospiraceae bacterium | reverse complement strand
GATGGCCTTGATACCGGTCTGCACCGGGGTGTCTACCGGCTGGCGGTCGATAACACCGTGGGCCACCCTCTCGATAGGACGGGTATTGGTGGTCTCGATGGGACCCTTACCATCAATGGGCTGTCCCAAAGCGTTGACAACACGACCGGTCATGGCATCCCCGACAGGAACTACCACCACCCGGCCGGTGGTCTTCACGGTGTCGCCTTCATTGATGTTTCTATGGTCTCCAAGCAACACGGCTCCTACATTGTCCTCCTCCAGGTTCATTACCATACCGTACACTTCCCCCGGGAATTCCAGCAGTTCGCCCTGCATTGCACTTTCCAGACCATGAATACGCGCAATACCGTCCGCCACCTGGATGACGGTTCCCACATCCGAGGTTTCCAGTTTTGCTGTATAATTCTTAATCTGTTCTTTGATAACAGAACTGATTTCTTCCGGTCTTAAATTCATGGAGCGTTCTACACCTTCTTTCTCTATCAGGGCTCCATCCGGAGCCCCGGGCATAGATCCTTAGATTCGGATCTGTGTCAATTCCTTCGTCATCTTATCGAGCTGAGTTTTTAAACTGCTGTCCACCACCCTGTCCTCGATTCGGATGATCAATCCACCGAGGATGGCAGGATCTACTGTGTAATCCATCTCAAATGTGTTGTATCTGGTGGTGTCCAGGAGTTTCTTCTCGATCGCCCTACGCTGGTTATCGGTCAGTTCCACCGCGGATGTCACCCGGGCGGTGCCGATTCCTTTGTACTCTTTCACCCTGTGGATAAAGTAGTCAAAGATGGGAAGGATCTCATTATAGCGGTCTTTTGCCACGATGATATGCAGAAAGCCCACCATGTCTTCCGATACATTTCCTTCATATACTTTCTCTATGAAGGCTTCCTTTTCGTCTTTTCTGATCTTAGGGTGATTAAAAAGCTTGAGCACCTCTTCATTTTCCAGGAAAGTTTCACGGACGAATGTGGCTTCTTCCAGCAAGGTATCCATCTTATCCTCTTCCAGAGCCAGCTCAAACAAAGCATCACCGTAGATGGAACTCACTAGCTTAGCCATGTTTCATCCCCTATCTCCTGGAGTGTCTGCTCGATCAATGCGTTCTGTTTGTCCGCATCGATGGAGGCAGCCACGATCTTCTCGGACATGAGAGAAGCCACGGAGATCATCTCCTGCTTCACTTCGTCCTTGACACGCTTCTTCTCAAGCTCTGCCTCCTGACGGGCGGATGCGATGATGCGGGATGCCTCTTCCCGGGCGTCATTCACGATGGCATTCTCCCTGTTCAGGGCTTTTGTCCTGGCTTCACTCAAGATCTGCTCAGCTTCCTTATCTATATTTTTTAACTTTCCGTCGTATTCTTCTTTAAAACGGATGGCTTCTTCCCTGTTTTCGGCTGCTTCCTTCTGTTCATTTTCCACTCGTTCCTTCCGCTCATTTAAGATCTTGCGGACAGGATCCAGCAGGAGTTTGCTGGCAAACACAAATATGATGAAGACTGCGATGCCCTGAAAGACCAGCTGAAAGAGAAGCTGCGCATCCAGACCGAAGATACGGTTATCTAACTGGGATAATAATATCACCGGTGCGCCTCCTTTCGATTCCCTCGAGGGAGCACATATTATAATCTGCCGATCAGCGGATTAGCAAACATCAGGATCATACCTACTACCAGACCGTACAGACCTGTGGTCTCGGCAACGGCCTGACCAAGAAGCATGGTGGACATGATATCGCCTTTTGCTCCCGGGTTACGTCCTACTGCAGAAGCACCGTAACCGGCTGCGATTCCCTGGCCGATTCCGGGGCCGATACCGGCGATCAGTGCAAGACCTGCGCCTATTGCGGAACATCCTAATACAAAACCTTCGTTGGTAATCTGTGACATCATAATAAAAATCCTCCTTGATAAAAATGTGTAATGAATTATTTTCCACTGTGGTTAATCTGCGTATTTGTCCTCGATAAATGTCATGGTCAGCATTCCGAATACGAAGGTCTGGATCGCTCCGGAGAACAGATCCAGATAGGTATGCAAGAATGCCGGCAGGCCGATCTTCAGCAGCCATGGCATCAAAGAGTACCACAGGCCCAGCATGATGGTTCCTGCCAATACATTTCCAAACAAACGCAGGGACATAGAGATCGGTGTTGCAAATTCACTGATCACATTCACAGGGAAAAAGATGGGGAATGGTTCCAGCAGGTCTTTGACAAACCCGATACCCTTGCTCTTAATCCAGGCGTATTCGATCATGACAAATGTGATCAGGCCCAGGGCAAAAGTGGTACCAAAGTCCGCTGTCGGCGCTCTCAGACCAAATAGACCGGAAATATTGCTAAGCAAAATAAATGCCATCAGGGTCTCCACATAGTTCAGATATGCGGGGGCATGCTGATGCATGTTGCTGTAAACCATATTATCCAGGGCCTCCACGATCAGTTCCACTGCGTTTTGCACGCCGTTGGTCTGTCCTGTCCTATAGGCCTTCATGACATAGTGCCTGGCAAATAAAACCAGAAACATAAAGACCAGGCAGACGATGACAGTACTTACCATGGTGGTATTGATGGAGAGATCCTGTCCGAACAGTTTAAACTCGTAGTAGCTGTGGATATAAAAATCCGGTTCACTACCCGAGCTTAAAAGCACTGCGCTTCCCATAGATTCACCTTCCTTTCCTCCTTATTTTCTTTTCTAACTAGCATTATTTATTATGCCGGTCCCGCCGGCATAAGGGTCTGGTTATATATACATTGGTATATACGTGCAGATGGGCGGATACCTTCAGACCGATCATCCCGATGACAACACCGGGGAAACTGATCTGTGGGTATTTCAGCCCCAGCCATGCCGCCGCAACCATGGCGACGGTTCTTAACAAACTGTATAGAATCGAGCTTCTGGTGGCTCCCGTCCGGTCCATGGACAGCACGTGCCGGATGCCCGCCGCCATGCTGATGGCGCAGCCGATGGCCACGATAGTGCCGATCAGCAGGCCCAGACTGTA
>CAMNGO010000236.1 GCA_946538445.1 uncultured Lachnospiraceae bacterium | reverse complement strand
AAAATAATTCTATCTTCACTAGTTAAAGGGAATTTATTAGTATCAAGTGAGCATGTAATACATTCATTGTTATTAGAATTCGAAGCTGGGATTAAACAATCTATATAGCTATATTTTGGATAATCAAGGTTAAATCTAAGTGTTTCATCTTTTTCAAAATTAATTGATTTAGAATATAAAAGGAGTTGAAGTTGAGAAGATTCTTGAACAGGCTTTATTTCTAAATCTCCGACAAAATTAAAGAATTTATGATATGATATAATTCATGTAAATCCAGCAAAGATCAGATTCGCTAATAGACGAGGGAGCTACTATGATCATTTCTTATGATAATCTCTGGAAAACATTGATCGATAAAAGACTGAATAAGACAGAATTGGGAAAGAAGGCCAAAATCAGTTCCAGTACGATTGCAAAGATGACACGTGGCGAGCCGGTGGCCATGACCGTGCTTGTGAAGATTTGCGATACGCTGAACTGCGATGTAGGTGATATCCTGAGCATTCGAAGAGAGGAATCTTGACGGAGTCTGTATTTCAGGACACATCATCCGTTATAGTGGGATAACTATGTACATTTGATGACGTTGTTGGAGGGAGAGGCTTTAATGGAATATAGTGCAAGCGGTGTGAAATATCTGCTTTGGTTTGTGGAGACCAGAGAAACTGCACGGCTGCTGAAGGATTATTCTCCAGATAAAGTTCGTGAGATGGCTCTAAATGAAAACATATATCAGCAGAAGGACCGAAGCAGAATCATAAATGAATATGGCTGCATTATGAGGAGGCTCGAGGCAATACCGGAGAGCCTTAGAGGCATGCTCCTTAATACGGATGTGGCAACAGCTAAGATTATCGTCCTGGTTTCTGCCATGGCGTCAGATCGGTTGCTGTTTGAACTGATGCATGAGGTCTATAGATCCAAGATTCACTTGGGAGATGATGAGTGGAAGGATTCTGATCTGAATATCTTTTTCAGCAATAAGGCTGATCAGAGTGAGCTCGTTTCCGGCTGGACGGAAGCAACCATAAAGAAATTAAAGCAGGCTTATACCAGATGCCTGCTCGAAGCTGGTGCTCTCAAAAAAGAAAACGCCAGAATCAAGAAGATCCATAAGCTCTACATAGATCCAGAGCTTCGGCAGAACCTTTTGAACGAATCGATGGGCGATTATTTATATGCGCTGACAGGAGAACGATAATGGCTATGGAATTCAAAGACAGACTGGACGCGATATGGAACCGGATCTCCAGTAGGGAGTTCCTGGAGAACAAGGGTGTGGCAAATGAAGTCAGATACTATGTCTTTGACTATGAAGCCTGTGATGAACTGATCATGCGTCAGAAAATAAAGGATCTGTTAGCCCGTAACAATCCGGAAACAGACGGTTTTCAGATCGTAGAATATGACATCTATAAGCTGATCCTCAGCATCTTGGAGGAACGCGGATACGTGGACAAGTGTATCCGGTTCGAGAAGGAGAAGGGACGTGAATACCTTTATAATGCGATCTCCAAACTTCTCAGGCTTACAACGGACAATAACCTGATCGTGAACAGGATCATGGAGAATACACCGGAGAATTCCGTAGTATTTTTGACTGGCATCGGGAAAGTATATCCCTTCGTGCGTGCGCATAACGTTCTGAACAACCTGCATCAGGTTTTCGATAAGGTCCCGGTGATCATGTTTTATCCCGGGAACTGGAACGGGCAGTCACTGAGCCTGTTCGGCACGATTTCAGACGGAAATTACTATAGAGCATTCCCGCTCATTCAGTAAGGCAGGAGGATAGACCATGAAAATCAGAGATATGTTTTATAAGGGCATTGACCGTGAGATCAATGGTGTCATCAAGGTAGGACAGAAGGATAAGGAAAACGTCTATCAGGAGCTGGATGAGTACGTTGTGACGGAAGAACTGGACAAATATATGAATCGGTTCTTCGATGCCTATAAACGGGGGCTGACTGGCCGAACCGACAAGATGGGTGTCTGGATCTCCGGTTTCTTTGGAAGTGGTAAATCTCATTTTCTGAAAATACTTTCCTATATTCTTTCGGACAAGGTAGTTGTAAATCCGGAGGACGGAACAGAACACACCGCCAGCAGCTTCTTCCTGGATGATGTAAAAGTGACGGATAAAAAGCTGCAGGACAAGATCCGTGAGGTGGCTTCCTTCAGCAAGGATACGGATGTGATCCTCTTCAATGTGGACTCCAAGAGTGCCTCTGATTCCAAGACGAATAAAGAGGCTATCAAGGATGTCTTCATGAAGGTTTTCAATGAATACCTTGGCTATTGCGGCTCCATTCCGTTCCTGGCAGATTTTGAGCGGAAGCTGGATGAGTCCGGCAAGTATCAGCAGTTCAAGGATAAATTCTTTGAGATCAATGGAAGCTCCTGGGAAGAAGCGAGAGAAGACTACTATTTCATTCAGGACGAAATCATTGAAGCCGTTTCTGCTCTTGGCATTATGAGCGAAGAGGCAGCACGAAACTGGGCGGCAAATGCGGAGAGCTCCTACAGCTTTTCCATTGACCAGTTTGCAGATTATGTACGTAAGTACTGCAGCAAAAAGGGCGAAAACCACCATGTTGTATTCCTGGTTGATGAAATCGGCCAGTATATCGCTGATGACAGCAAACTGATGGTGAATCTTCAGACTGTCGCTGAAGACCTGGGCACTGCCTGCCAGGGTAAGGTGTGGATTGCAGTCACCAGCCAGCAGGATATTGATTCAATCACCAAGACCATGGGAGACGATTTCTCCAAGATTCAGGGACGTTTCAACAACAGAGTTTCCCTGACCAGCGCGGATGTTGCAGAAGTTATCCGGAAGAGGATTCTGTACAAGAAGGATAATGCGGCAGAAATCCTCCGCGATCTTTACAGTCACAATGAATCCATCATTAAAAACAATATTACCTTCAGCGAGGGAACACCTCATATGCCCTTATATGAGAATGCGAATGATTTCGCGGAGGTGTATCCGTTCATCCCCTATCAGTTCAAGCTTCTGGGAGA
>CAMNGO010000235.1 GCA_946538445.1 uncultured Lachnospiraceae bacterium | reverse complement strand
AACATCCGTAGACACAAGGGTTTTCCCGTTTTTATAAAACCAAAGATGCTGGGATCCCAGATCTACCTCCACGTAAGTATTGCCCAGGTCGTTGGCTTTCCGGCTCTTCCCCTTCTGGAAATATTCCGGTGTCCTTTTTTCTTTTTTGGCCTCTTTTATGGCAGAGACAAGATGGTCATACTCCGTCTCCCGGTCCATCTGCCAGCCGTAGGTTCCTCCGCTGACCGTCACATGATTTCCGGAAATCGACTTAAACTTCCGGGTCCCTCCCAGGGTATCCGTCTGGTCGGCCATATTTTCCACATACTCCCGAACCTTATCCTTGTCCAGGTGGACTCTGTACTTTTTATCCAGACTCAGCCATTTGTTTACAACATCTCCGTCAACCACGTACTTCCTGTCATCGAAATCATAGGTCACCTTTGTCCCGGCATACTTGTTCAGATTTTTGTTGGACTTGATGATCTTTTCGGAATTCTCAAAATACTTGGGCTGTTTATAGGCCTCCGCTTCTCCGATATTGATTTCCGGCGTCAGCTTTAAAACGGCTTTTTTCATATATTCGTAAAAACGGTTTTTATCAA
The DNA here is from genome assembly GCA_946538445.1 of uncultured Lachnospiraceae bacterium. Lineage (GTDB taxonomy): Bacteria > Bacillota > Clostridia > Lachnospirales > Lachnospiraceae > Anaerobutyricum. The sequence continues at coordinate 2,476 of CAMNGO010000235.1, read as the reverse complement.
TCCCGTTTCCATTGACTTCCTTTATGATGTCGTACCGGTTTTCCCCCTCATTGTAGAGGGAGTAGGCGTTCCGTGTTTCGATCTGATACTTTTTGTTAAAAGCATCCAGTTTCTCAAAGGTATCCCTGAAATGAGCCTCATTCAGGTTCACCGCCACCTGCCCGTCCCCGTAATCATAGTCTTTAACCAGGGCAGTAATCCACAGGAAGGGATTCTGGGACCGCATCACTTTATTCAGGGTACCGTCATCATTAAAAGACAATCCCATCTCCGAACCGGTCCGCTCTTCCTCCAGATAATACCGCTCCCTGATGGTGAGCTTGTAATCAGCCACAGCCCTGGTGAGCATGGTTCTCACCTCGTCAACCTGGCGGTTGGAACAGTCATAGCCATTGATCCGGGTACCGAGAAAGTAATGGTCCCAATAATAAAAAGCCATTCCCGCATAAAAGACTGCAAAAACAGCAATGAAAATCACCAGGGCCTTTTTCTTTCCAAGCGGCCTGGTGTGTTTATGTTTGGTCTTTCTTTGATCAGTGCCTTTTTTTGCCATATCGCTTCTATTACTCCTGTATTCTTACGGTCTTTCTCCTTTATTTAATATATATCAGGCCTCGGTCAAATAGGTGACAGGCGTTTTATATATGTATTGCATTTTAATTAAAAATCAGAAATAGCACGTTTTTTACAAGTATTTATCCTAGGAAGCAATTGAAAAGGTGTACTCGGCATGCTATACTTCTTATAAGGAAAACTGTCTGATTATTTCTCTGCCTTCAAGATTGCCGGCAGAGGATAGAGAATCAATTTATTTATCACAGTCCGAAGAAGACTGAAGCGGCAGGAATAATATTATGAGAGATCAGATTAATCGAATTATGAAGTCCTATGTGCGGTTTTTTAAGATCAAGAACCTGAATCTGCAAATCGTACTGACGGACGATATGTATACCACACAAAAAAAATATGGTTTTAATGACGAAGACATCAAGAGTCTGGATTCCGCCACGGCCAGAAAGAACTGGAAACATGTTGCGGCCTGCATGAAGTATCCCAAGAAGATGAGCGAACCGTTTACCCTGATCTTTAAGGAGCCTTATCTGCGCAGGTCCCCCGTCTATGAGAGATATCGCCTGGTCTTCCATGAACTGACCCACATTGTAGACTATATGGATTATGCAAGGCTGAATCATCTTACATCTTACGAAGAACTATTCCGCAATCAGGAAACCGTACTCTTCCAGAACTGGTCCGAATATCATGCAGAGCGGAGAGGGTATGCTGCCTGGCTCAAGCACCGTTACGGTGTAAAGATGGACTATGATACCAGCAAGAAGAAACTGGAGATCATGCGGAAGGAAACGGTCAGCAACATCATGTATTATGGTGAACATTATACCAATACGGCCGAGTACGGGTCTTCCAGGCAGATTTACTTTACCATGCATCTGTTGGCCCGCATGAGCATATGGATGCAGATGCTGCCGGTTCAGGTAGGAGAGATCCTGAGCAATGACCCCTTCAACTACCGGGGTATGAACTGGATCAAGAAGCTGATGGTTCTCTTTGCCAAATACCCCAACATAGATCAGATGAATGATCATTTTATTGAGATTGCCCGCATTGTAGCGGAAAACCTGGCCCTGACCAAGGAACAGCTTTTTGAGCGGGTATAGGTTCGATCGGACGAGATGTTACACTTCCATTCCCTTCGACTCTTTTATATGGATTTATGATCTATACTTCAGAAGACATGACCAGAGGGCAAAAGGAATCTTCCTTTTGCCCTCTTATATTTTATCCCTTATTTTTACCCCTGGTTATTTATCTCTTATATGACTGCCTTATAACGCTTATCCCATAGCTACCGGCTTGCCATGTCTTTTCCATCCCTTTGGCCATGGTTCATAGACTTCCTGTAGTTCCTGATCATCTCCAATTCTTCGGCCATTACACAGAAACGATCGTCTCCGGCCAGGACTCTTTCCATACATTCTTCAAGGTCCATCCACCGAACTTCTTCGACTTCTTCTTCCTGGAGCGTCAGATTGGCGATTTCAACCGGCTTCTGATAGATATAAACCCGGCTAATCTCATAATTATTAAAAATCTTACCATGAAATTCCCGGGTAAAATGATAGCGGACCTGGCCGATCGAAATCAGGTCCCCGGCTTCCGCCTCAATTCCCAGCTCTTCCTTCAATTCACGTAAGGCGGATGGCAGATAGTCTTCTCCCGCCGGAATATGTCCGGCTGAGGAAATATCATAGCATCCCGGATATGCATCTTTATCCTTGCTTCGTTTCTGAAGCAAAATCCGGCAGGAATCCTTCTCATTATTAACGATCCACACATGGCTGGTGGCATGCAGATCTCCATCCCGATGAATCTCCTCCCGGTCTTTTATGTGCCCTGTCGGCCTTCCTTCTTCATCTCTGATATCAATTAATTCCATGGCTCTCTTCATGGCCTCCTG
>CAMNGO010000234.1 GCA_946538445.1 uncultured Lachnospiraceae bacterium | reverse complement strand
TTGCCTGCGCATCGCCCAGATTGGAGCAGCTGCCCACTTCAAAGTATTTCTTCTGACGTGGGGACCAGGCTTCCACATCGACGGATTTCACCTTGAGATCAGCCAGGTCACCGGAGCAGCACTCCAGAGTACGGACCGGGATGTCCATGGAACGGAAGAGGTCCACCGTGTTCTGCCACAGCTTGTCAAACCACATAGGACTTTCTTCCGGCTCGCAGACCACGATCATCTCCTGTTTCTCAAACTGGTGGATACGGTACACACCACGTTCCTCGATACCATGAGCTCCCTTTTCCTTACGGAAACAAGGGGAGTAGGATGTCAGAGTCTGTGGAAGATCTTCCGCCTTGTTGATGGTATCGATGAATTTACCGATCATGGAATGCTCGCTGGTTCCGATCAGGTAGAGGTCCTCTCCCTCGATCTTATACATCATGGCATCCATCTCAGCAAAGCTCATGACACCGGTCACCACATTTGAGCGGATCATGAAAGGAGGAATACAGTATTTGAATCCACGGTCGATCATAAAGTCTCTTGCATAGGAGATCACAGCAGAGTGTAATCTGGCGATATCACCCATCAGATAGTAAAAACCGTTTCCGGCCACCTTTCTTGCACTCTCCAGGTCGATTCCATTCAATTTCTCCATAATATCTGTATGATAAGGGATCTCGAAGTCCGGAACTACCGGTTCTCCGTAACGCTGTACCTCCACGTTCTCGGAATCGTCCTTACCGATAGGTACGCTGGGATCGATGATATTTGGAATGGTCATCATGATCTTTGTGACCTTCTCCTCCAGCTCAGGCTGGAGTTTGGACAACTCTTCCAGTCTTTCGGCATATCTGGCAGCTTCTGCCTTCACCGCTTCCGCTTCTTCCTTCTTGCCCTGTCCCATAAGCTGGCCAATCTGTTTGGAGATCTTCTTGCGGTTGGCACGGATCTCATCTGCTTCCTGCTGGGTTGCTCTTCTCTGGCTGTCCAGTTCAATAACTTCATCTACTAAAGGAAGCTTGGCATCCTGAAATTTATTACGGATATTCTGTTTGACGATATCCGGATTCTCTCTGACGAATTTAATATCTAACATGTGTTTCTCTCCTTTATTTTGCGTTACTCCATACCATTCTATTATATCTACCGCAAGAAATCAATATACTCTTTTCACATCCCCGCGGCTTGTGACGATCCGGTAGCCGGCATTTTTCACTCTCATTTCCAGGCAATTCCGGCACTGTGCCGATTCCTCTCCGGTACAGATCTTATTGTCGTAGAGGGCATACTTCTCCCTCACATCCGTCGGAGACAGGTTGGGCATAATGACATTGGCTCCCGCTTTCAAGCCCTTCTCTCTTCCCAGGGGATCCATGGTTCCAAGGGCAGTGGTGGCAGGCAGCAGGACATAGGGGAACATGATTCTAAGAATGGATATAAGACGCAGGGTCTTATCCACAGAACCGCTGGGATATGCCGCAAAGGGAGTGTCCGAATGTGTGACATAAGGGCCAATCCCGATCATGTCCGGCTGAAGTTTTTCCAGGAAGCGCAGGTCGGCTATGATATCTTCCGTGGTCTGATAGGGGGAATCCACCATAAACCCGGCACCCACCTGAAAACCAATCTCTTTAAGAGCAAACAGGCATTCCTGCCTGTGGGTCATACTCATTCCTTCCGGATGAAGTTTCCGATAATGGTCCTCGTTGGAAGTCTCCTCCCTGAGAAGAAAACGATCCGCTCCGGCATCAAAGTATGCCTGGTAACTTGCCCTGGATTTCTCCCCGATAGACAGTGTCACGGCACAATCCGGATATCTCTTCTTGATGTCGGAAACAATCCTGCAGATATCCTCGTCTTTGTAATATGGGTCCTCCCCTCCCTGGAGAACGATGGTCCGGTATCCGAGACGGTATCCTTCTTCACAGCAAGCCATTATCTGATCCCGGCTCAGGCGGTAGCGGTCCACCTGACTGTTTCCGCACCTTATCCCACAATAATAGCAGTTGTTTTTACAATAATTGGTGAATTCAATCAGGCCGCGCAGATAGACATCTGTCCCGTAAATACTCCTGCGTATTTCATCTGCTCTGACCGCCAGGGATTCTGCCTGGGACCGGTCCTCGATCCATGTCTTCAATTGTTGGTCGGTAAAGGTATGTATCTGATTCATATAACTATTTTATCTCATAATTTTCATGTGTCAATTTGAAAAAAGAAGAAAATCTTTGTGTTGAAAATGATCCCGCAAATAGCTAAAATAAAGTCTGTCAGTTGCCAAGAATACTTACAGCACCATTTCGGAGAGAAATATGAGCAATAAATATAACATAATCATCAAGCGCAGCAACAGAAAAACCCTGGCCATCCAGATTACCCCGGATGCCCAGGTAGTGGTCAGAGCCCCCTACCGTATGCCGGATTCTCTCATCCGGGAGTTTATCCGGGAGAAAGAAGGATGGATCCAGGATCACCTGGCCAAAATGATTCAAAAAAAAGAAGCCCTGGACCGGCTCCCTGAACTGACTTATGATGATATTCAAAGACTGGCTGACCAAGCCTTGCAGGTCATACCACAAAGAGTAGCTTATTATGCCCCTCTGGTTGGAGTGACCTATGGGCGTATAACCATCCGCAACCAGAAGACCCGGTGGGGGAGCTGCTCTGCCAAGGGCAACCTGAATTTCAACTGCCTGCTGATGCTGGCCCCTCCGGAGGTGATGGACTATGTGGTGGTTCATGAGCTCTGCCATCGGAAGGAAATGAACCATTCTCCCCGGTTTTGGGCAGAAGTGGAACGGATCCTGCCGGATTACAAGATCCGTAGAAAATGGCTGAAAGAACATGGACATGCCTTGATTTCCCACATGTAACAAAAAAACCCCGCACACGCGGGGTTTTTTATGATCTATGCTTCACATGGTCTTCCCATGTACCGGGCATCGCCTTGGCCCTGGGATTATCAAAAATATCTGTCAATTCCTTTTGCCAGCCCGTTTGCTATCTTGTTAAGGTTCTTATCTGATGTTGAAGTGGCTTTATCTCCCACCTCGATATCCACCGAC
>CAMNGO010000233.1 GCA_946538445.1 uncultured Lachnospiraceae bacterium | reverse complement strand
TGCCGTAAGTAAAGCTAATCTATGGTTTCTTACTACCTTTGGGGATAAGCACCATAGGATATCAATGGGCTACCATAAACCATGGCTCCTGTTTTAGACTCGTACCATGATTTTTTGAGGTCTTTTCTATGGCCATGGTTACCGTTTTTCGACTCCTGCAAGTTGTTGCCATGGGTTTTCAACGTCTTATCTATGCACATGGTTTCTGTTTTTCGGCTCCTCCGAATTGTTACCATAGGATAATGATGCGTTACCTTTAACCATGGTTCTTCCGCAAAACCCGTGCCATGGATTTTCAATTCTTCATCTTTGGCCATGGCTCCTGGTCCTCACCCCCCTTCGAGTTATGCCTTGAGATAACACCTCGTTACCTATACCCATGGCTCCAGCACACTACCACCACCAAAAAAAGGAAGTGTCGCGCCGCGACGCTTCCCTTTATCAGATTATTCTTCCATCCTGAAAACCAGGATGCGTTCTCGTTTATTATTTCCTTCGAACAAGTCCATACAATCTATCTCATCCAGAAATGACAGTTCTTCCACCGTCATCAGATAAGCCACATACTCCTCCGCCGGATAGTAGAAGAAGAGGAGTATCTCTCGAGGGCGAGCGTACCAGGTTTCGCGGATCCTCCCCATCACTTTCCGAAGGACCTCAACGGAAAAGGGATTGAAGAAATACAATCGGTCCACTTCCTCCGGAATGGAATAGACTTCCGCTCTGTCCTTATAGAATTCTACTTTTCTGCCGGATACGGCGCTTTCCCGGTTTTTTAAGGCTGCCTGGCAGATACGATCGTCATACTCTATGCCAATCGACCTGCATCTGACCTGCCAGGAGAGATAGAAGCCCACCCGGCCTTTACCGCATCCATAATCAATTACTGTGTTTTTCTTTGTAATATATCCGGATCCGGCCAGTCTCTCCAGGACCGGGTAAGGGGTCGGTTCATAGGGGAACCGGTACCGGTCTGCGTGGGAGTCATCTCTCCCGCTGGTTTTTATCTTTAAAAGTTTATCCCATTCATGTTCTGTCATGCCAGGTTGAGCCTCTTCTCCAGCAGTACCTTACATACCAGGAAGTAAACTGCTATGAAGGCCACGCTAATCAGTATGGCAGGTATCATGATCATCTGGAACTGGGCATAATCGGATATCTGCGTTGTCATTTTCTCGAAGGCCGGATAGAATACCAAAAACAGTCTGCCAATCAATGACTCAAAGATAAGGATACCAATATATGCCCCGATGGAAGCCAGCGTGGTATGGCTTTTCGCCTGATGACCGATAGTAATAGCTGCGTAGATCTGCATCACGGTCTTTCCTGAACTGACGAAGATCGCAATCAGAATCTCAATGAAGAGCAAGATAGCATTTCCGGTGATTTGCTGGAGGACCAGGTTCCAGTTGATATGAATGAATTCAAAGAAAGCTCCTCCAAAGAGACCGATGATCAAGGCGGTAACAAGTGCAGCTACTCCTGTCAGGAAGATCCAGATCAGTGCCGATATCAGTTTGTTGGCGATATGCTGGGAAGTGCTTACCGGCAGTACCATGTTAAAATAAGCTTCATCCCCCAGCAGACTGTTTTTATATCTCTGGATAATCAGGACGATCGCCATGACAAAGATTGCCGTGGCAACTCCTGTGTACAGGAGGGCAGAGATCACGATCATGAATTCGGATTTGCCCTGAAGAGGTCCGATCATGAGTCCCAGGAACACTGCCGCTGCCGCCCAGGCGATGTATAAGGGTACCAGTTTCCTTCCCAGTGCCGGGATCTCGTATTTCAGTAATTTGCCTAACATTTGAACACCTCCCTGAAGAGCTGGTCGATACTCTCTTCTTTCTCTTCTCTGATCATTTCCGCGGATTCATGAAGGACAATCTTCCCTTCCCGGATGAAGATGACGTCATCCAGAACCGATTCGATATCTGCGATCAAATGTGTCGATATGATTACCACTGCGTTCTCATTGTAGTTGGAAATGATCGTTCTCAAGATATAGTCTCTGGTGGCCGGGTCCACACCGCCGATGGGCTCATCCAGCAGATATACCTGTGCGTCCCTGGCCATGACCAGACACAGCTGAAGCTTCTCCTTGGTTCCCTTGGACATCTTCTTGAGGGTCAGCCTGGGGTCGATTCCCAGGTCATTAATCATGGCTTCCGCCTTCGCCCTGTTAAAGTCTTCAAAAAAGTCCTCATAGAGGTTGATCAGTTTATCCGTGGTCATATAATCCGGCAGGGCATTCCGGTCGGGAAGATAAGCCACGATTTTTTTAGTCTCAATCCCCGGTTCCATATCATTTATCAGTATGTTTCCGTCCGTGGGGGTAAGCAGGCCGTTCATGAGCTTGATGAGTGTGGTCTTACCGCTGCCGTTGGGTCCCAGCAGGCCGACGATCTGTCCTGCCTCCAGCTCCAACGTCACATCATCCAGCGCTGTGACATGCTCAAATTGTTTGGTCAGGTTATTTATGTTTATCCTTGCCATCTCACATCCTCCTTACTCCTTCATGTCCTCGACCCATTTCCTTACGGCTTCATGAATCTCCTCACCGGACATGCCGATCTTCCGCAGTTTCTCTGCCAGTTCCTGAAAATATCTCTTCGCCAGTTCTTCATGTAATGATTTCAAAACTGCTTCCTCCTTCGTCACAAATCTTCCGCTGGTCCGTTCCGAGTATACCAGCCCCTTTCGCTCCAGCTCGGCCAGTGCCCTCTGCATGGTATTGGGGTTGACCCCTGCATCCATGGCCAGGTCCCTCACCGATGGTAATTTCTCTCCGGGTTCGTAAATCCCGCTTGCAATCCGCATGGTCATCTCATCCACGATCTGGCTGTAGATGGGAATACCACTCTTAAAATTCCACTCCATCACCATCCTCCTTTCGGCTTACTCCGTATGGATAACACCATTTATCAATTGTATTACTGTATTATTGTATTAACTACTTAGTACAATAATACGTAATCAAAGTCTTGTCAACCCATTTTTGAGAAAAACTTAAAAAAATAGATCATTGAATCTAATGCCGTCATGTATCAATATCTATAATTTATTGGAATTATTATTCCAAGCAGAAAATGGGGCG
>CAMNGO010000232.1 GCA_946538445.1 uncultured Lachnospiraceae bacterium | reverse complement strand
TCTCCAGATCAAAAAACACCATGCTTTCATAGCCAGGGAGGGCTTCCTTAAGGATATTCATTACGTTTTCCGGAACCAGAATATCCACTCCCGAAATGTTTTTTCCATCAGAAGCCATGTTCCCTCTATATTGCAGATGGCTCAGGATCTGCTGGATCCATCTCCTGTTTACCTTCATTGTTCCCGCTCACCTCCTTCTGATACTGCCCTGTGCAATAGTCCTTGATCTGACGCATCACCTTCGGGCTGTACTCCTTCCTCATAAATAGCAAAAGGAACCTGTCCGGAAGCTTTTCCAGCATGGCTTCTGCAATCACAGCGATCTGATCCTCAGAAAAGGTCTCTGTTGCCATGATCCTGGACACCTTTGAAGCGGCATCTGATAGCTCCGGCTGTTTGCTGTGATCAGATTCATCTGTCTTCTTTTCACTGTTGCTGCCATCATACAGACTCTCTTCAAGCATTTCCACAGCCTTCTTCTCTTTTTTCTCATTCTCCAGTGCCTTTTCTATATCATCCCTGTTCCTGGAAAGCCAGACATCCAGATCTTCCATGGATGTTTTCTCTCCCTGCTTTTCTGAAAGAGACCTGATATCAAGGTCAAGCAGCATGGATACCGGGATCTCAAGAATCACCGCTTTTCCAAGGTCTGCCTGTTTTCTCCAGTATTCCATATCTTTTTCATCATAAAACTCCATATGTTCACCACCTTACTTTGCCCTGCTCGGAATCTCTTCCCGCTTGTTTTCATCAAAGATATCTGCAAGCGCGTTTCCATCGTCGATCAGGGTAACTTTTTCCCCATCCATAAATCCCACCAGGTTATGCTTTTTAAGTGTATTCTTCCCGGACCGGACAAGCTCGCTCACATCAGGCGCAAACACCGGGTAGACCGTTGCCATTGTACTGGGAATCACATATCCCGGAAGCCTTGTTGTGATTGCAATTCCCTCCGGAACCTTTTGTGCGTACTGTGAAAATACTGTCGATTCTTCAAAGATCCCGCGGCACTCTTCCACCTGATAATAATAGGATCTGTACTTATCTTCCGGCGAGTCAAGGTACATGCTTCTTCGCATATCCTCCTTCAGGTCATCCATCGTGAAATGATGCTGATACGGTCCCATGGCGCTAGCCCTGAGAAACTCCGCCTTTTCATAGGTTCTGTACTTGTCATCCAGTACCGGGGCATATCCTTTTACAAAGACAATGCACTTTTTATTGTCCAGCTTTCTTACTTCATCAGGGCTCATGAGGTCGCGGCCAAGCACATCTATGTTTCTGCTGGCAGAACCGTTCCTTCCCATGGTCTCACCGCTGCTTTTCTTTTCAATCGTGTATTTCCCGAGCATTTCCGAGATGTACTTGTGCGTGCTCTGCTCATTGCCGCCAAGATATACTGTGATGTCACAGTTTCCCGTAACCGTCTCCCAGGAGTCCTTGAACAGGGTCTTTAACTGAGCCAGGTTCTGGATGATGATGTTGCAGGAGATCTCCCTGGACCTCATCGTAGATAAAAGCTCGCAGAAGCTGTCCGGAAGGGCACAGTTCGCAAACTCATCCATCCAGAATGCGACCGGGATCGGAAGACGGCCGCCGTGCTTGTGATCGGCGCAAAAATACAGTTCCTGAAACGCCTGTGTATATAAAAGACCCACAATGAAGTTGTAAGACTTGTCGTTGTCGGGGATGACAGCAAAAAGTGCCGTTTTCTTTTCCGGATTTTCATAAGCACCTTCCCCAAGCCAGGGGATGTTGATGTCATCATGATCAAGGATCCGGAGCACTTTTTCATTCTGCATGTAAGAAAGGCGGCTGTTTGCTGAAATGATGATGGATCTTACCGTATCCGTAGCTCCGCGCCTTACCTTGTTATAGTTTAATAAAGCCGGATGGTCCTCCGGCAGGGCGTACATCAATTCGTCAAGTTCTGACAGTTCCTTCTCATTTTCCGGGATCTTCGCCTTGTTCAGAAGGTCCAGTACACCACGGAAATTTGGCGTTTTCCCCTGCTTTGGATACTCATACCATACGTAGTACATGATTGCCTGCAGGTACATGGACTCTGCCTTTGTCCAAAATGGATCCCCTTCATGAGCATCCTTTGGTGTTGTATTGGCGATGAGGTTCGTGATGAGTTTCACTACATCCTCGTCGGAGCGGATGTACTCGAACGGGTTGTAGCTGTCCGATTCATCCATGTTTACAAGGTTGAGAACGATGATCCGGTAGCCCATATCCTTCAGGTACTGCCCTACGTCCCTAAGAAGCTCTCCCTTCGGATCACAAAAGATGAAGGAAGAGCTGCAGTTATATCCGTTTGGCTTGACCACATAAAAGGTCTTGCCGGCGCCGGATCCTCCAATGATCAGCACATTGTTGTTAAGACCGGTCTTTCTGGTATCCGTCGATACCCTGAGGTTTTCTGAGAGGATCTTGTTCTTCTGCATGTCGCTGTCCATCAGTACTGCGTTCAGCTCCTGTGGGGGTGCCAGGCGTGCGGTTCCATATTCACGGCCGGGCATATAATTGTGCACGGTGGAAACGTGATACAGGCAGGCCATGACATAAACTAGCAGGCTTGCAGCTATCGCAGGTCCTGTCAGGGACGTAATCCTTATTGGAAACGGATGAAGGATGGAGCGAATCACCTGTACAGTAATGTTTTCTCCAAACATGCCGGAAATGTGGATCTTTCCCAGGCTATAGCCTATATATAAAGGCAGGATTACCAGCATAAAATACATCTTTATATTGGGCTTGTTGTTCACATAGTATTCCAGGATCCTCACCTCCCTGACCGGTGCCTGGGCGGGTTTGGCATGATGGCGCCGGCACCGATATTCTTTTCAATGTTCTTTGCCATATTGGTAAGCGCTTCCTTCCTCTTAGATAATCCTCCCATCTTAAAATAGCCAGAAAGATCCCGCCCCCTTAGGATGCTCTTTTCGCCGCTTTTCATATCCACCGTCACGTATTCCTTTCCGGAAAACAGCATCGCATATGGCATTTTCTCCTGCGGGATAGCCAGATAAGTTTTCTCGCGCGTGGTATTTCCGGCAAGAAGGTCATCTTTTGGCACAACTACGATCTTCTCTCCATCATGGATTGGAAACGCTGCCCATTTTTCATCCATGCGAATAGGTTTTTCATATAAAAGAGTTATGTTTTCGCTATCCCTCGACAGCTCGTTATACA
>CAMNGO010000231.1 GCA_946538445.1 uncultured Lachnospiraceae bacterium | reverse complement strand
ACAAGTTCCATTTTAAAATCGCACAACTCATCACCTGCTCCTATAGTCTTTGTTCTGCTGAATTTAAGACCCGGAAGATTGCCGTATGAATGCACATCATTCTCACAAAACAGAATGTTCAGTTCAGGACATCCCTGTTCTGTCAGATATATATTATACGGACACTGTATGATATCCATGCGAAAGCACCCTTTCTCCTTTGGGTAGAATACGTTTTTAAAGCCCGCTGTTTCTCCGAACATCTTATGGCTGCCGCTATCCCACATGGCAAGGAAAAACTTCCTAAAGCCCGGTATCCTGCACCATTTTGCAATCGTCTGTCCTGTTTTGGTTGATTTCTCAACCATGATCTTCTTCATGACATCATATGCCATATCCGGATCAACTTTCTTCATGGCAAGATAGATAGCTGCCGCCGGAAAGATGAATCCATCCGTATGCATAGCCACACCTTTGGGCAGATCCTGATGCTCAGCATACATCCGATACAATCGTTCATGCGCATCATTCCATATCTTTTCACTTTTCTCTAATGACAGTCTCGAGGCGATCTCATTTTTGAATACCTCTTTGCCCTTCATGGTCTTAACGGTTTTCTTCTTAAGTTCACTATTCTCTGCCTGCATAGTATCTCCTCCTTAGTCTCTGTATTCCAGCAGAAAAATACAACTTTCGTCTCCGCGTCCGATAGTTTTGGTCCTGCCCCATCTCAACTTCGGATGCATGTATAAGCCCTTAAAGCTTGGGCCTACATATCAGAAGCCCCGAAAATGTGATAAGGCTCCCGAAGCTGAGCCATCCGGTTGCCAAAGCATAAGCGATGCGACGATTCCCAGTTTAAACAGATGCACTATTCTGTCCCAGTCGGGTCTTTTACTATTTGTCTCCATAATTCACCATCTCATTCTTGATCATTTGTCTTCCGCCGACAAACATGATCATCCATCCCATACTCTCAAATCCGGAACAGAATCCGTTAAACTGCCAGGGAAATACTATCTCTATAAGGTAACCAATGCCTGCGGCGATCAGTGGCGCCGCAAGAATCCACGTTTTCTTGATTCCAAACGTTCCCCTTACAACCATACCGATCCATCCGATAAGAACCGTCAGTTCAAAAGCAATAAATGTAGTCCAATAAGGTACTATCTGAACCAAATATGATCGGTTCCACATTTTTATAGCCGTATCCGTATTTCCACCTGCCGCATCATATATCACATTATAATTATGGATGAGTGTTCCACACTCAAGATGGAAATACAGAAAGCTCATTATACCGAGGATCAATCCGACATTAAACATATCAATAAAGATCTTATCCCATTTGTTCTTACATTCATCACGCTTAAATCTTAGAAAATCGGCAAACGCCAGCGCTGCAACGGTATAGCAAAGTGTACCGACAAGTCCACCGATATTTGAAACTGCAATTCTCCAGTCAGCAATCGTAAGCCAGCCCGAAGAGATCATTCCGGATATCGTCTTACTGTTCAAAGGTTCAATTCCCATACAATAATCACCGATCATACACAACAGCATTCCGGGAATTACCCATATCATCAATTTATTAGTTTTCTTGAGTTGTTCTTCAGTCATCTTTTCTCCTCACCTATCCAACTGACAATAGCCCTGCTTATTCTTCTGTCTATATCGATCCGGGCTTTTTTGCATTCCAGTTTGTAATCTCTTCCGGCTTTAAATAATCCGACAAACAAGCTTCCTCCCACAGGTATCATCTGTTTAAGCAACCCCTCCGGGAATACAAAGTGCGTTGCATGCTCATATATCATGCTCTCAACTTCACATTCATGCGGGATAGTCGCTAAACGTTCTTCCATACGACGTATATATTTTGCAGTATCCCACAGAACGTCATCCTCTGCTCCGATCAGCAAAAGTTTTCCTTTAATACGCTCCACTTTTATATATTCTTCTTCTCTTATCGGATGAGCCTTTTCAGAATCGTCAAAGACTCCTCTGGACACAAGCATATCTTTATTTACCTTCGCATCTGCTTTCATTTTTTGATAGTATTCCGGATGACGATAAACAAAGGGCAGATAAGGTAGCGGTTGCCCCTGCCAGGAAGCCGTCGATTCTCCCTCTCCCGGCCATTCTCCCTGACCGTCACGTTTTCCCTGATAAAATCCTTCCATAACAAAATCGCATGGTGTCATCGCAACTGTAAGAGTTATTTCCGGATAGAAAGAAGCTGCTATTAGTGCAAACATACCAGTGGTTGACGCTCCTGCGATTCCTATTTTTTTGTTGCCTTTACTCTTCAGGTATTCAATTGCAGCACCGATCCTTTCAACCGGCAGATTATGATGACTGTAATCTTTATGCGCCGGAGACAGGGTCATTACATTAACCCCAAAGTTTTTATGAAGCCATCTTGCGCCTGATTTTGCGACATGGTCTTCACAATCATCACCAAGCATTGCTATTATCGCATGATTAATGTCTTTTCCCGGACAGGGCCAATAACATCCGTAGAAACCTTTGTCAGTTTCTTTTATTTTTTCCATTAATCTTTCCTCCTAACCAGCAATCGAATGAACCAGGCGCTCATCCCACCGTTCATACAAAAGGTATAACTCAAAATCGGTTATTCATGATTAAGCTCACCTTCGCGGTTCATCTCTTTTAACAGAATCATGCCAAGTATAAGTACAAGTGCATGTCCAAAAGATTCTGTTCCATGATCCAACTGATTGACAGGCCACGGGAATAATGTAAAGAGATTCCCTATCACTCCGGGCATCACCATGGGATTGCAAAGAGTCGCAGCGATTCTCGCACCGGTGCTTTTAAGCGGTATGACTTTCTTCCAGACCAGAACGATCATTATCACGGTCAATCCGATGTCACACAAAAGATAAGCAACTATCATGGGTGTTGCATTGGCATAGAAGACTCTGTTGGCAATATCTGCTGCTGCCTGCATATCTCCATAGTTTTGATATACGTATTTAAAGATCAGTGCAACTGTCATAAACATGGCATGCACATATGCCCATGAAACGGTACCGGTTATATATGCAACTCGAAACATTCTGATCCATTTCTGATTCTTATCATCTCCTGATCTTTCAACGTGTTTTTTCAAAAGACCATACATGCAATGGAATCCCATATAGTACAGAAACGTTCCGACAAAGCCACAGAGTATGCTGGCAACCATTCGCCAGGTCCCCAT
>CAMNGO010000230.1 GCA_946538445.1 uncultured Lachnospiraceae bacterium | reverse complement strand
TGCCTTTCCTGTATGGCATGACGAAGGTTTCTTTTGCCAGAAGGATGCATCTGTCTATGTCTCATTGGGCATTTGTACTTATGGGATTGCATCTGGGAATGCATATTCCGGTAATGTTTGTCAGGCTTAAGCTTACAGATAAACTGAAGACGGTGATATCTGCAGTATTATGTGTTGTGGCGGGTATCGGACTGCTTTTATTCATCAGGAATGGAATACCGGATTATCTTTTCTTCCGTGTTCCCTTTGCCTTTCTTGATTATGAGAAGGCAGGAATCCTGGTATATCTTGAGAATATCCTCATGCTTTCCTTCTGGGCATTTATTGGAACCGAGGTTGCGGTCTTATGCAGGAATACTAATATGAAAACAGAAAATAAAAAGAATCCGCTATTGCCTGTGGTATTCATTATGAGTGCAATAATCCTCGGACTTGTGATCAATATGATATCAGGCAGCACGAACAAACAGGATTTTGGTGGAGAAGGTAATCAGACACAGGAGATACAGAGCCAGACCGGAGCTGACCAATCATGTTGAAAATATGGATGACTTTGACACGATCATTCTGGGGCTCTAAACCCTCTGATGATATTCAGAAATGGCTAGATGTTAAGGGTATCAATAAATAGAAGGTGGTGTGAACTAAATGAAGATAACTATACTTATGGGAAGCCCTAATAGAAAGGGCTCAACAAGTATTCTTGCGGATGGATTTAAAAAAGGAGCAGAGGAGACTGGACATAAATGTGAAGTCATAGATGTGTGCCATGCCAATATACATCCCTGCATTGGGTGTGTATCCTGTGGATATGAAGGACCCTGTGTACAGAAAGATGATGTTGAAGATATAAAGAAAAAGATTCTTTCTTCAGATATGCTGGTATTTGCAACCCCTCTGTATTACTATGGCATGAGTGCGCAGTTAAAAGCTGTAGTGGACAGGTTCTGCGCGTATAACAGCAGTTTAAACAGCAGGCATTTAAAGTCAGCTCTTCTAACAGTGGCGTGGAATGCGGATGATTGGACTTTTGAAGCTTTGGTATCGCATTATAAAACCCTTGTACGTTATATTAATCTTGATGATAAAGGCATGGTTTTAGGATATGGCTGCGGAACCACGGGCATGACAAGAAGAAGCAGATATCCAGACGATGCTTACCGGCTGGGTAGGAGCTTATAAATGAAAAAGATAGTGATTCTTTCGGCGAGTCCGAGAAAGATGGGAAATTCTGATCTCCTTTGCCAACAGTTTAAAAAAGGAGCAGAAGAGTCAGGTAATTCTGTTGAACAGATATATCTTTATGATAAGAAGATAGAATTCTGTAGGGCATGTTATGCATGCTTCAAAACAGGCAAGTGCGTACTACAGGATGATATGTCTGAAATCTTGGAAAAGATGCAGTCAGCGGATGTTATCGTTGTAGCAACACCGACATATTTTATGACAATGAATGGAATGCTGAAAAATACGATAGACCGTTTTTTGCCAAAGTGGCGCGAGCTTGACGGACATGATGTCTACCTGATTATTACAGGTCATGATGGAAAAGAGGGACTTAAGCTTGTTGGTGAAGAATTAACAGGGATTTTTAAGAACTTAGGAAATAACATCAAGGGAATTGTTTGGGGAGAAGGAGTCTGGCAAAAAGGCGAGGTTCGAGAAACCAAGGCAATGAGTGAGGCACATCAGCTTGGTCACAACTGCTAAGAGAGTTCTTGAGACGACAGTATATCATATGCTGATTTTCTGACCGCGGCGTATTTGTCGCGGTCTTTTTTTGCCTGTTTTGGCTAATCCCAATTAAATATCCGGGGTCTCCATACTATCAGATTAAAAACATCAGTTTAAAAATCATGATCATGAAAAAGAGACGATGCAAATGAATAGTGTTATAGACGAAGAAAACGCAAGATGACCGGCAATTACATTGACGGTCAAAATGAATTCACTTCATCAAAGCAAAAGGCCACACTAACGGCAACAGTATCGTCGTGGTAGAAGAGGATGGACTCTTCTATATGATCCATGGAGATATCACCTACGTGGATGAGGCCCTCTATGAGAACAAGCTGTCCCCGGTATTTGATGATCCGGCGGCAGCCAGGGAAACCCTTGACCAGGTGCGTGAATTCGTACGGAATCACCCCACCGTCTACTGCGGCACCCACACACCTCAGGGATATGAAAGCCTGGAGGCAAAGCGCGTGATGGATCTGGACAACCCGGTTCCCACTGTTCTGGCGGAGGTTGATTTCTCAGCCCGGCAGGCCAGCGGAAAATATGTCTGCTCCATCTGCGGCTATGTCTACGATCCGGAAGAGCATGACGGCGTAGCCTTCGAAGATCTTCCCGATGACTGGAAGTGCCCACGCTGCAAACAGCCAAAAGAGAAGTTCAATAAAGCGTAAGTGCTAAATTAAAAAACAAGAACCGCCTACCTTCATGGTAAGCGGTTCTGTCACTCATAAAATGTCTCTAAGAAAGGACGGAACAGCAGTGAAGGTTTTTGACTTTGACAACACGATATACAAGGGAGAAAGTTCCATCGATTTCTCCTTCTATATGATCCGGCACAATAAGAAAATCCTTCGCTATGTTCCCACGATCCTGCTGAGCCTTGCCGGCTATAAATTATGCCTGCTGAAGAAAGAAAAACTGGAATCCATCATCAATGACTTCCTCTTCGGAGTCCTGGACGGGACGGAATCCATCACCGCATATATAGGTCATTTTTGGGAAAGCCATGCCCACAAGCTGAATCAGGCGATCCTCCCTATCATCGAACCTGAAGATGTCATCCTATCAGCCAGTCCCATCATCCTGATCCGGGGAATCCGGGAGAAGCTAAATACAGATATTATCATCGGTACAGAACTGGATCTGGAGCAGAAGAAGGTTACCTGGTTTAATTTCGGCGATAACAAAGTCAAGCGCTATCGCTCCCTATATGGGGACCGGAAGATCGATGCCTTCTATACGGATTCCTATAATGATAAAGAACTGATGGATATCGCCCAGAAGGTATACATCGTGAAAAAAGGCAATATATACACAAAATAAGGGACAGAATAGCCTGAAGCTATTCTGCCCCTTTTTCTATCATGATTTATTCGTCATTTCGTTCTCTGCCTTTCAGTGACATAGAAATGAAGGTGACAAAAGTTGCGGATACTACCAGGAACCAGGTATATGGTGCACAAAATGCTGCCATAAGGGTTACTCCATGGAAG
>CAMNGO010000229.1 GCA_946538445.1 uncultured Lachnospiraceae bacterium | reverse complement strand
ATTCTCTTCCCCTCCTGCTCTGTCATTTTCTTATCATTCATCCTCTTCTCCTCTCCACAAGAAGGATGCCGCACAGACATCTGATTATGTCCATGCGGCATATTTTTTTATAGTGTTATCTTTTTTTCTTCTTATTCTTTTTAGAACCCTTTTTCTTTTTGGATGGTGCATTCTTACCGGCATCCGGTTCTGCTTCCCGGCCTTCCTCCTTGTCAGAGGATTGTCCGCCGATCTCAGCTGAATTCTTCTGCTTGTCACCTGATTCCTTCTGCCCGGAACCGGAGGATTTCCGGGTCCCTTTCTTCTTCCTTTCCTGGGCCATTCTCAGATAATACCAGATGGGTCCGGAAATACATACGGATGAGTAAGCACCGCAAACGATACCGGCCATCAGAGCCAGGGTGAACTCTTTGATCGAAGCCACACCGATCAGATAGAGAATGAAGATGGTAATAAAGGATGTCAGGGATGTGTTGATCGACCGGGTCAGGGTCTGGCTGATACTGGTATTGACCACCACATCAATCCCCTGCTTCACCATCTGGTTGTTGCGAAGATTCTCACGGATTCGGTCAAAGATTACGATGGTGGCATTGACCGAATAACCGAGGATGGTCAGCATACAGGCAATAAAGGTATTACCTACGGACAGTCTGGCAACCGAATAGAGGGTCAGAACGACCAGAACATCATGCATAAGGGCCAGAACCGCACTGGCACCAAAACGAACATCCTTGAAACGGAAGGCAATATAAATAAGCATGAAGATTACTGAAATGATCACGGCTGTAATCGCATCGCTCTTCATTTCCTGGGAGACACTGGCCGTGATCTCCTCTGTCTCATATTCTGCTATTTCAAACTTTGATTTCAGAGTATCTTCCAGTTTCTGTCTCTCATCCAGGGTCAGCTCATTGGTTTTCACAACAATCTGATCGGAGTTGATAACCGACTGGGTCTGAACGGTTTTTACATCGACGGTATCTTTTACCGTTTGTTCAATCTCTTTTTCCGTCCCTTCTGCTACCTTATCCTTCATGGTCAGGGTAACGGATGTACCACCGGAGAACTCCAGATCGTAATTGAGAATATTTCCGATCTGGCTCTTATTGATGGGCATAAAGACAAAACCGAGAAGGATTACGATCAGCGATGCGGCGATACAGAACTTACTGGCTTTGACATAATTTCTTACCTTGGCCGGTTTGGATCTTCCATAGAACTTCTCATCCTGGAGGCCGAGATTATAACAGCTTATCATCAGTCGGCGGGTAACAAAGAGTGCGGTAAACATGGATAAAATGATACCGATGGCCAGTGTCTGGGCGAAGCCCTTTACTGTACCTGAACCCTTGATCCAGAGAACTGCAGCTGCGATCAGGGTTGTGATATTACCGTCGATGATCGCGGAAAGAGCCTTGGAGTATCCTTCGTTGATAGCGCTTATGACGGTCCGTCCTCCGGCAATCTCCTCACGGATTCTGGTGAAAATGATGACATTGGCATCCACGGCCATACCGATCGCCAGGAGGATACCGGCAATACCCGGCAGTGTCAGGGTCACATTAAATCCGTTGATGGCCAGAAGGTTCAGAATAATATAGATAATCAGGGCAATACCTGCCAGGAAACCAGGCACGTAATATACCACAGTCATAAAGACAATGATCAGAGCGAGGCCGATGGCACCGGCTTTTAAGGAAGTAGACAGGGCATTGTCACCCAGCCTTGCGCCTACAACATTGGAACGGAGCTCTTTCAGAGAAAGAGAGATGGCACCGATACGGATCTGGGTTGCCAGATTCTCGGCTGCATCGTGGTCTTCCATACCGGTAATGACACATTTACCGTCTGTGATCGCGGTCTGAACTGTCGGCGCACTGATCACTTCCCCATCGTAAACAATGTAGATGGGTTTTCCGATGTTGGCTGATGTAGCATCTGCAAAAGCCTTGGTTCCCTTCTTATTCAAAGTCAGGGATACAACATCCTGAGAAATACCCTTATCTTCCTGGCTTGTAGCCTGGGCATTGGTCACTTCCGCACCGGTCATAACCAGAGTTCCGTCCTCATAGGAACCATCGGTTCCGTCTCCCAGTCGAAATTCCAAGTTACCGGGGCGTCCCAACTGCTCCAGTACGGTATTGGCGTCATGGAAGCCAGGGATCTCAACCGTAATACGATCATCGCCTTCTCTGTAAACCTCAGACTCGGTGCTGAAGGCTTCCACACGCTTTTGCAGCTTGTATTTGGTATCTTCTACATCAGAATCCGAGAATTTCTTATCTTCAATCTGATAGGTGATGCTGGCACCACCCTGAAGGTCCAGACCCTGTTCAATGTTCTTTGCACTTCCCTTGTGCTGATTTCCCAGACCATTCAGGACTGTATAAGCACAGAAAATGGATACGATCAGTATCACCAGCAGGTTCAGGACAGCCTGCTGTCTGGGATTGGAATTCTTTTTGCCTCTACTCGCCATGTTGTTCACCCTCCTCGTCTGCTATGGCTGCTTTCAACATGATGGCACATTCCACACGTTTGCGTTCCATCTCACAACTCAGATCGTAGGCATCATCGATTCTGCCGTGGAACTGCCATGAATTGGCAGGACATCCCCCGCTGCAATAGAAACGGGCAAAACAGTCTCTGCATTTTTTCTTGGTATATACGTTGCAGGACCGGAACTGATCACAGATTTCCGGCCGCTCAATGCCTTCGTAGACATTGCCCAGTCGGAAGGATTCCTCTCCTACAAACTGATGGCAGGGATATAAGTCTCCCCATGGTGTAACCGCCAGGTATTCCGTCCCGCTTCCGCAGCCGGACAGACGCTTGGCCACACAGGGACCCCCGCTCAGATCAATCATAAAGTGGAAAAAGTTAAAGGGACGACCTTCCCGGTGCCGGCGTATCATTTCCCTGGCCAGGTGGTCATATTCCTCAAAGATCCGTGGAAGGTCTTCCTCCCGGATGGCATAGGGTTCATCCTCTCCGCCCACGACCGGTTCCATGGAAATCTGCTCAAACCCCTGGTCAGCCAGATGGATGACATCACTGGCAAAATCCAGATTCTTGCGGGTGAAGGTTCCCCGCACATAATATCGCTGCTGTTTGCGGGACTCTGCAAAGCGAACAAACTTGGGAAGGATGATATCATAGCTGGGCTTACCGTTCCGGGTAGGCCTCATGGCATCATGGACCTCCCGCCGGCCATCGATGCTCATCACAACGTTATCCAT
>CAMNGO010000228.1 GCA_946538445.1 uncultured Lachnospiraceae bacterium | reverse complement strand
AGAGGATACTACAGCCATAGAAAGAGAACAAAAAAAACAGAAAAAAACGGGCAAGCAAACTGCATCCAGTGAGTTTCAATCCTGGGATAATTCTATGCAGTATATGTACAAAGTGATGAACGATCCGGAGATTCCATCGGATGCAGGAGTTGCTATAGAATACAATATCCCACAGACTTCCAAAAGAGTGGACTTCATGATAACGGGTTATGATATCGACCAAAATCCTGGTATGGTTATCGTGGAATTAAAACAATGGAACAAGCTAAATAAAGTGGAGAATACAGAAGCCCTGGTGGAGACACGTATCGGAGGAGGATTAAGAAAAGTCGTCCATCATCTTACCAGGCCTGGTCCTATGCACAGCTTATAAATGATTATAATACGGCCGTACAAGACCAGAATATTCATCTCGTTCCCTGCGCTTTCCTGCATAATTATATTCGCAAAGATAATGATCCTATCGATGATCGTCAATATGAAGCCTATACTTCGGAAGCACCTGCCTTCACAAAAGGTCAGGTTAGTGACCTGAGAAGATTTATCAAGAAATGTGTACAGCAAGGGGATAATAAAGAAGTTCTATATATGATCGATCATGGCAAGATTCATCCTTCCAAAAGCCTCCAGAATGCCATAGCATCTATGATAGAAGGAAACGAAGAGTTTGTTATGATCGATGAACAGCGTGTTGTTTACGAGGAGATTATCAAACTCTCAAGAAAATGTCAGGAAGATTATAAGAAAAGAACTGTTATCTGTAAAGGAGGACCCGGAACCGGAAAAAGTGTCATTGCGGTGCGGCTATTGGCAGAATTGACCCAGGAAGGTCAGTTTGTCCAATACGTTTCCAAGAACAGCGCCCCGAGGCAGGTATATGCAGCGAAATTAAAAGGGACTATCAAGAAAAGCAGCGTAGATAATATGTTCAAGGGATCCGGTATGTATACCGAAGTAGGGAATAACGTCATCAATACTTTGATTGTTGATGAGGCTCACCGTCTGAATGAGAAGTCCGGAATGTTCCGCAACATGGGTGAGAATCAGATCAAGGAAATCATCCATGCATCCTGCTGTTCCGTGTTCTTTATCGACGAAAGCCAGCGTGTCACGATGGACGATATCGGATCTATAGAAGAGATCCGCAGATGGGCTGAAACAGAGGGTTCGGAGATAACAGAGATGGAATTGCTTTCCCAGTTCAGATGCAACGGATCAAATGGCTACCTTGCCTGGGTAGATGATCTTCTGGAAATACGTGAAACTGCCAACTATAATCTGGAGGGTCTTGATTATGAAGTCAGACTTTGCGATGACCCGGAGGATGTAAGAAGCATCATCATAGAGAAAAACAAAGCTTCCAACCGTGCGAGAATCCTGGCCGGTTATTGTTGGAACTGGCCCAAAGAAAACAGAAGAAACAGTGAATACCATGATATTCAGATCGGGGACTTTGGCATCAGTTGGAACCTCGACGATGGGCAGGCCTTTGCCATCAGTGACAGTTCGGTAAATGAAGCCGGTTGTATCCACACGACACAAGGACTGGAATTTGATTATGTCGGTGTCATCATCGGAGATGATATCCGATATGAAAATGGTCATGTGGTCACAGATTTCACGAAAAGAGCAAGGACAGACCAATCCCTAAAAGGCATAAAAAAGATGTATAAATCAGATCCGGAAAAAGCCCTGGAACGTGCCGATGAGATTATCAAGAATACCTATCGTACTCTTATGACCAGGGGAATGAAAGGATGCTACATCTACTGTACGGATCCGGGATTGCGTGAATATATCAGGAACCGCCTGGATGCCGTACCCAATGTTCAGATCAGGGAAACAAAGTAAGGAGTAACAATGCGACAAGAAACCATAGACAGAATTCGAAAATTTACCGAGGACCGGGACTGGGACCAGTACCATTCCCCGGCAAACATCGCCAAATCAATAGTGATAGAAGCAGCAGAGCTATTGGAGTGCTTTCAATGGTCCGAGGATGATTACGACCTGCAGCACGTGAAAGAAGAATTGGCTGATGTGCTGGTCTATAGCCAGAATCTGCTTGATAAGCTGGGGTTAGATGTAGATGAGATTGTCAATATGAAGATGGCTCAGAACGAAGAGAAGTACCCGGTGGAGAAAGCAAAAGGCAGTGCCGCTAAGTATGACCAATTATAGGAATCATTCTCATATGCTTTTCCTAGACCTCTATAATATAACAATGATATAATTTAAATACAATAAAAATGGATTGAGTAATCCGGTAACATCCTGAAAGGAGATTCTATTATGTCTGCAAGCTATCGTCCCCATTATCACGTATCTGTCCCCTTTGGATGGGCTAATGATCCCAACGGAACGATTTACTATAAAGGAAAAGCACACCTGTTTTATCAAAACTATCCTCACAAACCGGAGTGGGGACCCATGCACTGGGGCCATGTGGTGACGGAGGATTTTATCCACTGGGAACAAAGGCCCACAGCCCTTTACCCTGACCAGCCCTATGAGCTGGTCTGCGGATGCTGTTCCGGGTCCACCGTGGAGAAGGATGGAAAGCTTTATCTGATGTACACAGCGGCCCAGCCCATGATGCAGCGTCAGTGCCTGGCCGTTTCCGAGGACGGAGACCATTTTCAGAAAGATTCGGGGAATCCCATACTGACTGCTCAGATGTTGTCCCCGGAGATCTACGAAGAAGATTTTCGCGATCCACGCATATTTAAACGTGGAGATACCTATTACATGCTTACAGGCATCCGGTATCTCGAAGGAGGAATCCGTAAGGAACCGGCCCCGCTGAATCAGCAGGAGACAACCAATCCCCGTCAGCCTGCTCCGGAACACAAGAAGGAGGGATGGGGCAATCTCTGCCTGCTGAAGAGCAGTGACCTCTATCACTGGTCCTACATTGGCCACCTGCTTTATCCGCAGTCTGAGCTTAATCCGGATTTCTACCGGTTGGAGGGAGTCTTTGAATGTCCGGACTATTTCGTGTCAGATTCCGGCGAGGAAGTGCTCCTTTCCAGCCCGCAGAATCTGCCTCCTTCCGGCAACCTCTATCAAAATGTACACTCCGTCCTGTATATGACAGGCCAATTGGATTTTGAAACAGGACGTTTTACGGTCCAAAATGTGGGGGAAGTGGACAGCGGATTTGACTTCTATGCCGCCCAGACCCTGCGCATGCCTGATGAAAGGGTGATCATGATCGCCTGGAAGGAGATGTGGGACAGGTCCTTCCCATCCC
>CAMNGO010000227.1 GCA_946538445.1 uncultured Lachnospiraceae bacterium | reverse complement strand
CAGATATCACGGTGCTTGTCTTTCTCCAGTCTGGCTCTTTCCAAATCATTTTGATTCTCTACCGCTTTATCTGCAATCCATTCACACATGGACTGCAATCTTTCCGTCAGGAATTCCAGATCGGAGGTGTACAAACGATCTGCATTTAAAATCTTTTCTATGACTGCAAGAATGTCTTCCACCGGTTCATAGTCTTCCGGAACTTCTATATGCGCGATCTCCGTCTGACAGGCCACTTTTATCCTCCCAATGTCCGCCTGTTTGGCACGGCAGCGGTTAAGAAGTTCATTTTCCAGTTCATAATAGAGATCCGTATGAAACAGTTTTCGGAAGATTGGTATCTTGTCACTGGTAGATGCCCGCAGTAATTCCATAAATTCACCCTGGGCGATCATGCCGACCTGCATGAACTGGGTCTTGGATAGCCCCAGAATTTCTTCCAGTTTCCGATTGATGTCCTCATTTTTACCCATATAATCCGAGCCGTCAGGCATGGTGAGGGTCACTTTCTCATTCTCGGCTATAAATCCGGTTCCCCTTAATTTATGACGTTTGTGACGTGGGACGCGGCGGACGGTATATTCCCCCCTATGATCCCCATACCCTTCCGAAAAAGATAATTCCACATATGGTTCCAGCATATAGTCTCCATATTGGCTCTGTAATTCCTGCCCCTTCTTCTTGTTGTGGACAGAACTGGCCTCACCATAAAGGGCAAATACAATAGCATCAAATATGGTGGTTTTTCCTGCTCCCGTATCTCCGGTGATCAAAAAAAGATTCTGGTTTGTCTGTGTAAAATCAATGACGGTTTCCTGTCCATAGGAGGCAAAGGCCTGCATCGTCAATTTCAATGGTTTCATCTTACGAATACGCCCCCTTTACCTGATTGACCAGGTCCTTAAGGATCTTCTGATCTTCTTCATCGGTCTCTCCAAGGAAGGAAAGACATAATTCATAGGGATCCGCTTCCTTATCCGAGAGGATTTCCTTATCATAGTTTGCCTGAAAATAAGTTTCTCTTCGAATCTCCAACAGATTAGGAAAGGCCTGACGCAGCCTTTCTGTCATATCTATGGAGTCGAGATCCGCCTTGTCCGTCAAAGTTACACTCACATAATCCTCACAAGACTGAGCAAGGACTTCTTCCAGGATACCTTCGATCTTCTTCACCTGGCGCAAGGGATGCAAGGGGAGGACCCTCGTGGATATATTCCCCTTTTCCTCCATCTCAATCAATATGATCCCTTTTTCCTGGGAGGCTTCACTGACAGAACAGGCAAGAGGGGTTCCGCAATAGCGAAAAAATTCATTACCAACCTTCATAGGTTTATGAATGTGCCCAAGAGCAGCATAGTCAAATGATTCCAGCACATCTGCCTTCACCTCATCGATATTGCCGACCGTGCAGATCTCAGAATCCATCCGGTCCACTTCATCTGCCTTCCAGCCTGCCGGAAGATAAAACTGATGGCTGACCAGCACATTCCTCTCCTCTGTCCGGATGTCCTCCCTTGCGATCAACCGGCGAAGTGTTTCATCATAGGACAGATTATGACCCTGCTCATCCACTCCCAGAATCTGCTTGACCATGGAAGGTTTCACAAAGGGAAGAAGATAGAAATGAACCGGTCCATACTCATCATAGAGTGTCACTTTCTCAATCCGGTCCTCCTCATCTGCCGGGGGCATTCCGATCATATGAATCCTCTGATCTGACAAGATGGAGCGGTACATATTGATCCTGGAGACATTGTCATGATTGCCGCTGATCATCATGATCTCTGTCTCGGGCAGAGTTTTCCTCAGATTGCTGATAAAATAATCAAACAGATCCACCGCTTCAGCAGAAGGTACGGATTTATCGTAGATATCCCCTGCGATCAGTATGGCATCCGGCTTCTCCTCCAGGGCATAGCGAATGATCTCGTTGAATATATATCTCTGGTCTTCACTCAGATCCCTGTTCATCAACCGCAATCCGATGTGAAGGTCAGACAGATGAAAAAATCTCATTGAATTATATCTCCTTTAATCTGCTCAATTCCTGCGCTTTTTCAAGTTTTGCATACTCCCCTTGTTTTTCCAGGAGTTCCTCCCTGGTTCCCTGCTCCAGAATTCGGCAATTTTCGATAAGAATGATCTCATCCGCATTTTTTACAGTGGAGAGCCTGTGGGCGATCACGATGCAGGTCTTACCTTGAGAAAGCTTGTCAAGGCTTTTCTGAATCTTTTGTTCCGTCACGGAATCCAGGGATGAGGTTGCTTCATCCAGTATAAGTATCGGGGGATTCTTCAGAAATACCCTGGCGATGGATATCCTCTGCTTCTGCCCTCCGGATAAAACAATACCTCTCTCCCCCACATAAGTATAATATCCCCGGGGCATCTTCATAATATCGTCATGAATCTCCGCCTTCCTGGCTGCCTCCCAGACTTCCTTGTCTGAGGCATCCGGTCTTCCGTAACGGATGTTATCCATGACTGTTCCGGCAAAAAGAAATACATCCTGCTGTATGATACCGATATTTCTTCGCAGGCTTTCCTGGGTCAGGGATCTGACATCTTTTCCATCCACCAGAACTTTTCCACCGGTCACATCATAAAACCTTGGTATGAGATGACACATAGTTGTCTTTCCGGCTCCGGAGGAACCCACTATGGCCTTTAATTCTCCGGGAGCGATCCGAATCTGAATATCTTTGAGTACCTCGGTACCGTCACCATAAGAAAAATCCACATGATCAAATAAGATCTCTCCCTTGACGTCCTTCAGTTCCAGGGCATCAGGTGCATCCTGTATCTCCGGTTCTGTCCGCATCAGTTCCAGAAAGCGGTCAAATCCGGCCATACCCTGTGTATAAATTTCCATGAACTGCATGAGTTTCCTGATGGGTGTAGTGAAGGTAGAAACGTATAGAGTAAATGTAATCAGATCCACATAATTCATCTGCCCCTTCATGATCAGGTAACCACCGGCTGTGATCACGGCCACCTGCATCAGTCCTACGGTCCCTTCAACACCGGCACCAAATCTTCCCATTGCCTTATAGAATTCTACCCTGCTCTTTTTAAACGCTTCGTTGGCCTGATTGAATTTCTCATCCTCTGCTGCCTCATTTGCAAATGCTTTGGAAGTACGAATTCCGGAAATTCCGCTCTCTATGGCAGCATTGATCTCCCCGGTCCTGGCCTTCACTTTACGGTTGGCATTCTGCATGGCAATACGCTGCCGGGCCCCAAAAGCGATACAGATCGGAAGTAAGATGATCAGGATTAAAGATAGTCTGG
>CAMNGO010000226.1 GCA_946538445.1 uncultured Lachnospiraceae bacterium | reverse complement strand
TGGAAGCCTCATCACAATTAGACTTGTTTTATTTCCTGAAAAGTGTTAATATAATGCGAGTTTAAGCACCTTTTTAACCTTTTAATTATGAAAAAATATATGAAAGGAAGGGTTTCTATGGCTGAAGATAAAGAGAAAGTCGATATCCTTCTCGACGATGACACATCCGGAGATTCTCCGTATGACAAGGATAAAGTCGATATTGTCCTGGAAGATGAAATATTCGAGGGCGAGATGACGCTTGAGGAACAGATGCAGGCGGATCTTGCGACAGCAGACCGTTATATCAACATCGCAGAACATATGAAACAGTTTGAGGACCAGGATAAGTATTACACCCGCCCCATCAAATATATCCGCAAGGCCAGAAACTATTTCCGGGATGTCGAGAAAAATACAGAGGTGGCTGAAGTTTACACCGATGCCATCCGCAAACTCGGTCGGAAAAAGTTCACCATCCGGTCGGAGGGTAAGATTGCCTTGTATGAAGAGGCCTGCAACGTCCGGGATCACGCAAAGACTCCCAGCGACTATCTCAATGCCCACAATATATTTGAGCGTATCCACAAATATGAGATTAAACATCCTATAGAAGAAAAATGGATCACTCCTGAACTGTATGAGAGAACCAGGTCCTGTGAAGATTCCGAAGAACAGGCTAAATTATGTCTGAAGATGGCCGGCAGCAAGAAAAAACAGCTTCGCCGCCACAGTTTGATTGTCAGTCTGCTGGTAATCGGTTGTATTGCTGCTTTTTTAGCTTTTACAAGAACGGTCAGCTTCCGGAGAGTTCTCGGAATGACAGAAAGTGCCATCGGGGATAACGAGAGCGCATGGCAGGCCTATAAATATGTCCTGGATCATGGTGATGACTCCATATTCGACACCTATATCAAAACAAGGTATCAGGCTGGTCTCGATGCAGAAAAACGCAAAGATCTTCCAACGGCGATCGGCGATTTCCGGGCTGCCGCCATTGAACCGGAGAAGCCTTACAAAGATAGTGACAAGCGTCTTGTAAACCTGGAGCTGAAGCGGCTCCGCCATCCGGAGAAATATGAGTCCGGCCTTGGTCAGATCATCGCCTTCGGTAATATGAACTGGAGAATTCTTGAGATGAAAGAAGACCGAGTCTTCCTCCTTAAGGACAGCGCCATGCACAGAAACCAAGTCACCGGAGAGATTTTGACCTTCCATGACCGGCAAACGGACCAGCTGACCTGGGAGAATTCCAACATCCGCCAATGGTTAAACGATGTGGACAGTACGGACCCAGAAAAGGATCCTCCGGGATTTCTGGGTGCTCAATTTACAGATGAGGAGCGCAAGCTGATCCTGGATACTGAGCTTCCCGGAGCCCGCAACAATGATTACAATGTACCGGCAGGCAATCCGACTGTGGATAAGGTTTTCCTCCTGACCGCAGAGCAAGTGAAGTATTATACTTCTACAGATCCCATAAGGATTCCCAAAAGCGAAACCAACTGGTGGCTGAGAACACCCGGAAAGTACGGCGGGTCCATGGCTTTTGTCAATCCGGAACGGAATGTCATGTCCTATGGATATGATGCCTCAGCCGATATTTGCACGATCAAGCCCTGTATCTGGGTGGACATCAGCAAATAATCTCATTCACGCAATCTCTACTCATCCATATCCTTTGCCGGAGATCTATACCATTGACAGAGCAGAGGATACGATAAAGGATCAAACAATTCTATACAGTATAACAAAAGGGGCTGAGATCTTCATGGATCTCAGCCCCTGCTATATCATTATTTACCTGGCCGTTATTTTCCCGGTCTTTTTTCTGATCCTTATTTACCTGATCCTTATTTATCTAATCCTTGTTTACCTGATCAGTGTTTACCTGATTATTGTTTGCCTGATTATCGTTTGCCTGATCACGGTTTATCTGCAATCATAGCCTAGGATCAAGAAATAGGTGAATCTTGCTTCTTCTCCTAGAACAGTCCTGTAATATTTCCCTGCTCATCTACATCGATGCCGAATGCAGCCGGTTTTTTGGGAAGTCCCGGCATGGTCATGATGGCGCCTGTGAGCATAACCACGAATCCGGCACCTGCACTCACAAAGACATCCCGAACGGAGATCTTA
Organism: uncultured Lachnospiraceae bacterium; assembly: GCA_946538445.1. GTDB lineage: Bacteria > Bacillota > Clostridia > Lachnospirales > Lachnospiraceae > Anaerobutyricum. The sequence goes on along the minus strand of CAMNGO010000226.1, from coordinate 1,186 downwards.
TAGTTCTCTGGCCGTCCCAGTTTGGTCTGGTCGTCTGACAGGGAGTACTGTGTCTTGGCTACGCAGACTGGCATATTTCCGAATCCCAGTGCGGTCAGTCTGTCAATCATCTTCGATGCCGATGCATCATAAATGACGCCGTCTGCTCCGTAGATTTCCCGGGCAATGGTATCCATCTTTTCCCGGAGTCCCATGTCATCCGGATACAGAACGTGGAAATCGCTCTCTTTTTCACGCAGTGTTTTCAAAACTTTCTCAGCAAGGGCTATGCCGCCTTCTCCGCCTTTTGCCCAAACCTCAGACAGGGCAAATTCACAGTTGCGGTCCTCACAGAACTTTCGGATATACTCGTGCTCTGCCTCTGTATCGGTAAGGAATGCATTGAGTGTTACCACAACCGGCACTCCGTATTTCTGGAGATTTTCAATATGTTTTTCCAGGTTGCAGATTCCTCTGGCCAGGGCATCCAGATCCTCATTGGCCAGATCAGCCTTGGCCATGCCGCCATTGTATTTGAGAGCTCGAACGGTTGCAACTAGAACCACTGCATCCGGTTTCAGGCCTGCCATACGACATTTGATATCGAAGAACTTCTCCGCGCCCAGGTCAGCGCCGAATCCGGCTTCCGTGATTACGATATCGGAGAGTTTTAATGCGGTTTTTGTAGCCCTTACACTATTGCATCCGTGGGCGATATTGGCAAAGGGTCCGCCGTGAACAATGGCACCTGTATGCTCCAGGGTCTGGATCAGGTTGGGTTTGATGGCATCTTTAAGCAGAGCAGCCATGGCACCAACCGCATTCAGCTGACCGGCTGTCACCGGCTCTCCCTGGTAATTATAGGCAACAATGATTCTGGAAAGTCTCTTTTTCAGGTCTTCCATGTCCTCGGCCAGACAGAGGATGGCCATGATCTCTGTGGCTACCGTAATGATAAAATGATCTTCCCTGACAAATCCGTCCCCTTTCTTTCCTAAACCGATTACGATATTTCGAAGGGCACGGTCATTCATGTCTTCACATCGTTTCCAGACAACCTGTCTGGTATCGATTCCCAGCTCATTTCCCTGGTGAATATGATTATCCAGCAGAGCGGCCAGAAGATTATTGGCCGATGTTATAGCGTGGAAATCCCCTGTAAAGTGCAGGTTCAGATCTTCCATGGGAACCACCTGGGCATAGCCGC
>CAMNGO010000225.1 GCA_946538445.1 uncultured Lachnospiraceae bacterium | reverse complement strand
ATGGATACAGCATGGGATCTGCTCGTATCGTAGGATACCATTACGGCGCGGGAAATCATGAAGAGCTCTCCAATGTCCTGCATAAAAGCCTGATCCTGACTTTTGGCTTCTCCATCATCATGACCTTGGGAGGCGTCGGCCTGGCAGGAACCATTGCCCGTATCTTTGTGGGATATGACCAGGCACTACTGGCCATGACTACCACAGCATTTGCTTTATACACGACCAAATATATCATCGCAGGCTATAATATCTATGCCTCTTCCTTTTTTACAGCCCTGAACAACGGGCTGGTGTCGGGTATCATATCCTCCTCCAGGGTGCTCCTGTTCCAGATCGCTGCGGTATTGATCCTGCCCGTTTTTTTCGGACTGAATGGAATCTGGCTGTCCATGACCCTTTCAGAAACCTGTTCTCTTATGGTGACGATTTATTTCTTCATCAGATGCAAGGACAGATATCATTACTTCTAACTGTCTTTTTCCTGGTTTTTCTTCTTTTCCTTCTCTGCTCTTAATTCTTCCCAGGTGATGGGATGATCTTTACAATACTGTTTGAACTCTTCCTGAGAGATAAGGTATGGCCTGCCTGAAGTTCTGTCTATGGCAGTCCTTACCTTTTCATAAAGTTTGATAAAGTCATAGATTCTCTCCCGAAGAATCTGAATCTTCTCATTTTCATGACCTGTATCCCAATCCACGCTGTTGATATTGATCTCCTGGGCATGAGAAATCTGATTTCTCAGATTGCCGATCTGCATATAGGCCATAAGAAATTCATACAGGGTCTCTCGATCACCGCGATAGAGGGAGTAAGATCTCACTTTGGAATCTTCCTTGTAGATCTCATCCAGACGGAGATTCAGATAGGCCTCAATAGGAACTTTGGGTTTCTTCCGGTAGGCTTCTTTACGCCGGTAGAACTTGATAAAATAGTGCTCCATATCATCAAACTGATAGCGGTCTTTCGGGACCACAGACCAGTAAGTTTCATTCATCCGTTTCAGATATTCCTCCAGGTCTTTCTTATTTCTGGCATAATAAAAGATTCCGCTGCATACCAGATCGTGGGGTACTCTGGATTCGATGATGGTGAGGGCCTGCTGATAGAAATGTTTCTCCATAGCCCATTTTATCAAGGCCAGGATATTGATTTCCTCCCCTTTCAGCAATCTGCCGTAATCACTCTTTATACCACTTTCCAGAATGCTGAAAACCATGCTTTCTATGGCATCTGACGGCTCGGACTCATCCGCAAATACCATCTTCAGCATTTTGATCCCCTGTTCCATCTCGGACACACTGCACAGTGTAATACCTACGTCCACCGTCCGCATGGCATAGATCAGTTTATCAATATGCTCATCCTGAATATTCCTGCTGTTCCAATAACGTTGAATACTATAGACCTTTCCATACTGGAGGAAGGCATCCATACCGGACAGAAGTTCACTCAATTCCAGCCTTTCCTTCTGGTTCTCGATGGGACTGGTAAACAAGGTCGGATGATAGGTGGTAGTAATGATCTCCCGGATATCAATGTTCTTGGTTTTCTCATTTTGCAGTGTGAACAGGACATTGATCAATGTATGGGAGTCCGCAATATCCATCCCCTGCAGATCCACATAGACATTCACGGCAGACCGGTTCCCTTCCATTATGGTATCCAGGATGTTGGGAAGATTCCCCATACGGAGGTTATTCTCCCCTTTCGGAATGGTGGGCACAAACTGTACGGTGATATCCTCATTCAGATCCAGGGAATCCATCTTGTGGGAACGGTGTAGAAGCATAAAGAGATAATGCTTGAGCCAGCCGGTTTTCTTTCGATTCATATCAGGAAGACTGGCAACCATCTCCTCGAAAAACCTCTGGTCAAGATTCAGACGGTGGAAAGTTTCATCCAGCCTCTCCCCTTCTTTCTTTAATCCCTTTTGTTCACAGAAAGCATGGACGGCGTCCAGAATCTCCTTCCGTTCCTCGCCTCTGATCTCGTCCAACAGATCATTTCCTTCGATATCCACCCGGTTCAGAAACTGCATGATGCGATAACAGAAGAACTTGTACTCAGAGTACATCTCCGGCACTGCGGCACTGTAATCACAATAATCCCTCAAGGCAACTTCCTCACGGGTATTCTCATCCCCGAATTCGGAGGATGGTCCCAGGACGATGATCTTATCGATTGCCACCTTAGACAGGATGTATTTCGCACCTGCTTCGGCGGTGGATATCCCTTCACAGTATCTCTGGTTCCCGCCTTCGATATAAGTAAAATAATTATGTCTGGAATAATCAAATGTATTTCCCAAAGTGGTAAGTAATATGTTCCGCTCCATAATATGCCCTCTCTCTGTCTGGCCTATCATATTTTATCTATATAATACTACAAAACCCTGACTATTTCCATTGAATTCAGCCCTGGAATAGTGTATAAAAGGTTATGGAATCATGCTTATCTGAAAGAAAAAAGGAGAAATGTATGTCAATGAAAAAGAAAGCAATCTTACTCGTAGTATTGCTCGCGGCTGTATGGATGGGATCTGCCCTACATCGTAAAGTCGAGGCCTATACCGCGAGTTATACCATCTATGTCAACCGGAAAACCAACATCGTAAATGTAGTCAACAACAAGACAAAAAAAATAGCCCGGGCCATGTACTGTTCTACCGGGATCAATTATCGCACCATACAAGGGACTTATCGGACCAAAGAAAAGCTGCGCTGGCATGCTTTGTACGGCGGCGTCTACGGGCAGTACTGTACCAGGATATCAGGTGCCTATCTCTTCCACTCCGTCCCTTACTTCTCCGTCAGCAACAAGAAGGTTGAGACAAAGGAATACAATAAATTAGGCCGGCAGGCATCCAAAGGCTGTGTCAGGCTGGCGGTGGTAGATGCCAAATGGATCTACAATAACTGCAGAACAGGGACAACCGTGGTAATCGGGGATAACAGGAAATTAGCGACGCCAAAACGTAAACTTCTGAAGATTTCAACGAAAAAAAGCGCAGGCTGGGACCCTACCGATCCTAATCCTGCAAACCCTTATTACCCCAAGCTGAAACTGGCCAAAAGATCCTATAAGACAGTGATAAAAGGTACCGATTTCGATCCCCGCTCTGTCATCACAGTATCCTCAAAGTTTACCGACCCGGATCTGCTCCTTTCTAAAGTAAGGGTCACCGGAAGTGTGGATACATCCAAGCCAGGCTCCTACAAAGTAAAATATACCCTGAAGGATCCGGCTACGGAATTGAAGAAAACTCTCAAGGTGACCTTCACTGTTGTGAACCCATAAAAATTTCTCAACTAT
>CAMNGO010000224.1 GCA_946538445.1 uncultured Lachnospiraceae bacterium | reverse complement strand
TTATTCCTGCTTCTCCATGCCTTCTTCTGTTTCATCTTGTATTCGCCACCCAGTGACATCTGCAAATGAATCCCTTTGATCCATTCGGTGATGTGGAAGCCGATTTTCTCATGGTTATCCAGCATCTTATGGAGGTATTCCACGGCTTGTTCCGGGGTGCGCAGTCTGGAGTTGGTATTCATATAGTGCCCGAGATCCAGCATAATCCCTTTGCGCTCACATTTGATTCCTTCAATCAGGCGACGAGTGATCCTGGGTTCCTTCATGGTAAGACCGCTCCACCAGAGGTTTTCCACCAGGAAGTCAAAGGAATATTCTCTTTCAGATAAAAGGATATTGATCGTTTCCAAGGCCACATCGATGACTTTGCGGTTGGAATATTTATAACGATAGATATAACTTTCCCGGAGGGTGACTTCCGACACATGGAAGACCACGTATTTAGCTCCGATTTTCTCTGCGTATTCCAGGTCCCTGCGGAAGGGATCCAGGTAGGCATCCTGATCTGTCCCACCGTAGTATTCGATCCATTGTTCCCTGGAGTCAAATTCTTCATCCAGTCTCTCGTAGTCTCCCAACCAGAAATCCATCCAGAAGATATGAAAAAACAGATGGACACCGTTGACCATCTCCGGAAGTATCTTGCCCTGGTCGGATTCTCCTGCCAGGATTACTTCAAGGCCGTTAAGGCCTCCCTGTTTATAATAGTTTTCTATCTCTTTGCTATCCTCAAATTGATCCAGCATCCCGGCATATACCGGAAAATTCATGGAACGGTATGGGGGTATGTTGCTCATCTTCGCTTCCTCATTATAAAACTGATCATAATATTTATATGATAATAGTCCTGTTTTATATCTACCTTCTTCTCCTGGAAAGAAGCAGGATCCACAGCTTGTCTTTAAGACCCGGCCAGGGGACTCTCAAGGCCCCTGCGATACCTCCGCTGCTGACAAGACCAAGGAGGACAGATAGCCAGGTCGGGAGATCGGAAGTGTCGTCTTCCTCTCCCTCCTCATCCTCTGAGAAATCTTCCTCCTCACTTTCCTCCTCATGGGGATCTTCCTCTTCGTCTTCCGAAAATTCTTCCTCTGCATCTGAACTGCTTCCGGATGAATCGGCCACATAGGTATCCCCGTCAAAGTTCCAGGCACTAGCCTCGGTGGTTGCGGTGGAAGCGTTATCTGTTGACGTATTACCGGAATTGGAGGTCTGTCCGGAAGTCTGACCGGAACCTCCTGTAGTATAATAAGCATTGCCTGTACCGGAAGAATTAGTTTGTCCGCTCGTGGTCTGTCGGTTATACCAGTTACCGGAAGAGGAATTCCCAGTGTTCCCGGAGCTAGTCTTCTTATTTCCGGAATTCAGACTGTATACGATCACCTTACATGTAGTCTTCTTCTTGCTCCCATCTCTGGCTGTCACCGTGATGGTTGCATTACCGGCCTTTATTCCTTTTACTTTCCCCTTCTGGGTCACAGTGGCCACCTTAGGGTTGGAGGAGGTCCATTTGACCTTCTTATTACTGGCATTAGAGGGAGATACCGTTACTCTGAGAGTCCTGGTCTTCCCCTTCTGGAGAGAAATCCGTTTATAATCCAGATAGACAGCTTTGACTTTCTTCTTGCTCTTCTTCGTCTGGGTAGTAGCGGAGGAAGACCTGGTGGTATCCTCCTGTTTCTCCGTGGTAGCGTCAGGTTTGGAAGGCTCTACTTCCTCTCCCGGAACAATCTCGATATCACTCATGTCGTAAAGGGCTGTTTTCCCTTCTAACATCCGTTGGTAAGCAACTGTAGCGTACATACCTTGCTCCGTGGCCATACCATCCAGCAATCCAGCAGCACCTCCCCCATTATTAGCCCCTCCTTTTTCCACATGCATGAATCCTCCAATAGGAAGATAATACTCAAAGAGGCGACTCACAGGCCAAGCACTATTTTTTATGAATCTGCTGTCATCTGCAGGATCAATACCCAATGCCGATAAGGCTACTATAACTTGGGAAACACTTTCTGATGTTTCCAAAACACCGGCATTACTTAAGGTTCCGTATCCCCCAGATGTCATCTGAGAATCAGAAAGCCAGGAAAGAGCACGATCTACGGCAGCAGTTACATTTTCCCTTCCTTCCTTTCCGTAAAAAGGTGCCAATGACTGTATCGTCATAGCTGTGATATCTGTATCAGGAACATCACCATAAAGAGTCCACCCACCAACTTTTTTCTCACGAGAAAGGATATAATCAAGGATTGTTTCCACTGTAGTCGGATTCTGTGCTCCAGTACTGTTTTCAAATGTATACTCCGGATGGGAGTTTACAGCAATCAATGCCCATACCGGACCGTTAAATCCCTGTCTTTTTACATAATCAAAATCGTCAAGATAATCAAATAGATTATGTCCGTCTATCTGCCTCGCATCCTTCCCGATAACTGTCATGGCAAGAATAAGTTTGGCATAATCCGAAGACCTGGCTGTATCTAGATCCCAGTTATTATTAATCATATACTGAATAGTATTATCATAGAACAATTTCCTGTACTCTTCAGGTGCATTTGGACTACTCCGTGACATACCAATCACATTCCAGATACTGCTATAGTCCGGATTCTTATCTACCGAGAGCATATAGTTTCGCACTGACCTGATTACTTTATCAACAGATGGATCCAGTGCGCGAGCAGGAATCTCCGCCGCACTCACAGACATCTTATTGTTATTATTATTGGTACAAACTGTAAAGATAGCGAAAGGTAACATGATGCATATTAACAAAGAAATCATCCACCTAATCAGAGCTTTCTTGTTTTGTTTTCTTCTATGCATGATGTCACCTCGCTCTTCTTTATACTATTCGTATACTATTCGTTTTATTCTAAATCAAGTCTTCTTCTATAATATTCTAAAAGGTACTTCATTCAGCTTTTGATATTTCCTCATATTACTTCATTTTTAGTTTCTTAACATTTGAAAAGGCTCCATAGTAATTCTTTCCACCAGCTGAGCAGTATGCTCTGACTTTAAAATAATATGTCTTTTTCTTTTTCAATTTTGTCCTTTTGTAAGTAACTTTTTTATAGCCTTTCAAGGTTTTTATCTTTTTAAATCCACTGTTTTTTTTCATGGACATATAGATCTGGTAACCTGTGCAGGACTTTACTTTTTTCCAGGTAATCTTCGCTGTATTCTTTCTTTCCTTTTTTACCGAAGAGAGTTTCACTTTTGCCGGAGTATATTTCTTTATCAGTGTCTGCTCAGCCGCCTTTTCCCTGGCAGCTTTCTCTTCAGCCGCCTTTTTTTCAGCTGCTGCTTTCTT
>CAMNGO010000223.1 GCA_946538445.1 uncultured Lachnospiraceae bacterium | reverse complement strand
AGCTTGTATTCACACCGTATTTCTCAGCTGAGCCAAGCATGAAATCCCCCTGAAAATCCTGTCCCACACAGCCGATCATGTAGACAGGGATTCCCAGCTTGGAGGCCTGGACAGCCTGGTTGGCTCCTTTTCCGCCTGCGCTGAATGCTGCTTCATCCGCCGGCAGGGTTTCTCCAAGTACAGGGAGATGGGGTACTTTTAATACCATGTCATAGTTTAAGCTTCCGATCACGACGATTTTATCTTTTTTCATTTTCTCCTCCATTTTCCTGCTATCTAATTACCAAATGCAAACTTTCTATCCTTTGGTCCGGATCCTGATTGATCCCGGTCCTGTTTATCCCATTCAGGATTCTCTGTGTTAGCTTAGACTTCTTGAGTTACTTTAGTCTTTTCGACTTACCTTAGTCTCTCTCAGTCTGCCATATTTGTCATATGTTTTTTTGATATTAAAAACAGGCGTATGAATCTGGATTTCATACGCCTGTCTGAATGAGGAGGTAGATTACTCGTCCTCCATTATCCATCTTGGTCCCTGCGGATCGGTTTGCTTTTTGTCTCCGAATCCGAAGACCATTCTATAAGGAGATAGAGAAATCCCGATATTATTTGTGACGTGCCATGAATGCTGCGATATCATCTTTGATGAACTCGAAGTAGGAGGCTACGATGATGATAAGACCGGTTACAACGTACTGCCAGAAGGAGTCTACGTTGATAACTACCATACCTACTTTAAGGACAGCCAGCATCAGAGCGCCGAAGAAGGTTCCGAGGGCTGTTCCGCGTCCGCCGGCCATGGATGTTCCGCCGATGGCTGCTGCAGCGATGGCGTTGGTCTCATAACCGATACCGGCTGTGGATTCGGCGGATCCCAGGGATGCCAGCATTACCAGACCTGCTACTGCCGTACAAACGCCGGAAGCAATATAGGCGATGTACTTGATTTTCTTGGTATTGACACCGGAGAGCTTGGCTGCTTCTTCGTTGCCGCCGACTGCGTAGAGATAATCACCGGTTCTTGTCTTGGACAGAATCATATGAGCCAGAATAAAGACGATGATCATAACGATGACATAGTAACGGATTCCGGATCCGCCGATCTGTCCGTTAAAGATGCCACGGAAAGAATCCGGTACGTTGGTTACAGGCTGTCCGCCTGTTACGACGTAGGCAATACCACGATAGAGTGACATGGTACCCAGTGTGGCGATGAAGGGCTGAAGCTTTAAGTTGGTTACCAGGAATCCGTTGAAGAGACCGAGGACCGCGCCTACAGCAAGGCCGATCAGGATGGCCAGAACAGGATTCATGCCTCCGACTGTACAGGTTGCCACTGCGATACCGACGATAGCAAATGTACAACCGATAGACAGGTCGATTCCACCTGTAAGAATAGTGAACATGATACCTACCGCAAGAAGGCCGTTAAGAACCATCTGCTGGAATACCGTCAGGATGTTTCTGTAATTCAGGAAGTTGGAATTCATGACGGTAAAGATTACACCTAAGATCAAGGTTGCAACCAGAACGAGAATCTCGCGCTTATATTTTGCATAAAAGTTTTTCATTATTCATTTCCTCCAATTGCATAGTTCAGGATCGCATCGGAATCATGGGATGCAACATCATCGATAATCTTTGTGACTCTTCCTTCGCTCATAACTACCAGTCTGTCACTGAGTCCCATGGCCTCCGGAAGCTCGCTGGATACAACGATCAGGCTCTTTCCTTCCGCTACAAGATCCTCCATCAGACGATAAATCTCGGCTTTCGCAGCGACATCGACACCCTTGGTGGGCTCATCAAAAATGATGATATCGATATCGGTTGACATCCATTTTGCCAGGATGACTTTCTGCTGATTGCCACCTGACATATTGACCGTCAGATAATCAGGCAGTTTGGGATTGATATCCAGTTCCTGGAAGAAATGTTCTGCATTTTCTTTTTTCTTTTTATCATTGGTAAAGAATCCTGCAGTCATGTATTTTTCCAGGGAGGAAATGGCAATGTTTTGTGTGTTGGTCGAAAGTTTGTTGAAACCGGTGTTCTTTCGGTCTTCGGAAAGCATTCCGATTCCCCGGCTCAGGGCTCTTGTGGTATTCCATGCCGGCGGGATCTTGATATTCTTAAGGTAAATATCTCCTTCCAGCTTCTGATCAGCCCCGACAAGCACTCGCATAACCTCTGTTCTCCCGGCGCCTACCAGACCGTAGAAACCAAGGATTTCTCCCTTGTGAAGATCAAAGCTTACATCTTTGAACTTGCCATGGGTGGTATCGGTCAGACCTTCCACCTTGAGAACCACCTCATCCTTTGCCTGGCTGGGTCTCTGTCTGGAGGCCACGGAGGATACGCTACGTCCGACCATGGCGTGGATCAACTCATCTTCTGTTGTCTCGGACATGGTCAGGGTCGTTACAAATTCCCCATCCCGGAAAACGGATGCCCTGTCACAGATTTCAAAAAGCTCATCCAGATGATGGCTTACAAAGAGGCAGGTGATTCCATCCGCTTTCAGCTTACGGATAACGGCAAAGAGTGCTTCGGTTTCCTTTGATGTTAAGGAGGCCGTCGGCTCATCAAAGGAAATAATATCTGAATGATGATAGATTGCCTTGGCAATCGCAATCATCTGTTTTTGTCCTGCTGTTAAAGTTCTAACGACGTCGCGGGACTTGAAGTTACAGTTCAGTTCTTCAAGAATCGCATCGACTTCTTTATGCATCTTGTTAAAATCAATAAACGGGCCTTTTTTCGGCTCATAACCCATCGTGACATTCTGTCCGACGCTCAGTTCTTCGACCACCATGATTTCCTGGTGGACTTTTGAAATATTACCATTCTTGATGGCATCGTTTGCATTTTTAAAATGCACTTTCTTTCCGTGAAGCAGAACATCGCCTTCATAATCATCATATACTCCATGAAGGATGTTCAGCAGTGTAGATTTTCCGGCACCGTTCTCTCCGATCAGTGCGTGAACCTCCCCTTCTTCCACAGAGAAAGACATATCTTTTAATACATGAACTCCCGGAAAGCTTTTATCAATATGAACAAATTCAACGGCTTTACCCATTCTAAGATCTCCCTCTTGTGAATGGGAGAACAGATTTGAAAAGAGTCATATTTCAAACCTGTTCTCCTGTTGTCTATCCTCTTTCGCAGTCAGCTTTCACATTGAAAATGTTGGCTGCAAATCCTTCTCAGTCACTTATATAATCTATTATTTCGCTACGTACTTAGGAGCAGTCCATCCGATGATCTCTGCTGCTTCTTTGTCAACGTTCTCGGAATCGATCAGAGCCTGAGGTGTTGCTACACAGCT
>CAMNGO010000222.1 GCA_946538445.1 uncultured Lachnospiraceae bacterium | reverse complement strand
TCCCAACATTTCAAACACTAACAGGGCAGGGATCAAAATCACCAGCATAAGAGTGAAGATTAGCTGTTTCAGAATACTCCTTGCGGCACCTTTTCCCTTCTTTTTTATTTCCTTTATTTCCTGCTCTTTGTCCAACTCTGTATCATTGAGTGATTCAGGTTCTTTCCAGTCCAGCTGATCTAACCCTTTCTGAATCGCAAATACTCCTCTGCTTGCAGACCATAAAGTGGTAACAGCTGCAGCGGAAGCCAGCAATCCACCCGATTGATTTTTAAGATTTGTTATCATGGACTCTACCAGATCCTTGATAGGATCCAGATCCGGAAGAATCTGAAATAATACATCTGCCACATCTTTGGTGGAATACCCGGGAAACAGGTTTACAATGGATATGATCAGCATGATGAAGGGAAATACTGCTGTGACGATAAACAGTGTGGCATTACCTGAATACACGGTCATATTATTTTTCTGATAGATCTCAATTCCCCGCACGATCAGGTCCTTTAAGCGAGGAAAAATACTCTTCAATCGATTCATAATCCCCCCTCGGTTTGTATGATAAAGGTCCAGTAGGGGGTCAGACCCCATAATGGGGTCTGACCCCCTACGTACTTATGGAATAAGTAACCTGTCGTCAAATCTGTCGATTGCTCCAAGGGCTGCTCCGGTGAGGAAGATATGTTCTTTACAGCAGCAGGGGAAGATGTAATCCACATCCCGGGAGAACCGGTCATATCTTTTTGTTCTCAGACAGAGGTCATCAATATATTTATCCATGCGGGCACCGATATCTCCGCCCAGGACGATATCCATATCCAGAAGCATATTAAGATTGGAGACAAGAAGGGCCAGATCATCCAGGTAACAGTCCCAGATTGCCATACTGTCCGGATCTTCAGAGCCCAGTTTATCAAAAAAAGTATCCAGTTCACCGTCTTCTGTAAGCAGGACACTTGTGGCCAGATAGGCATCGGCACATCCTTCTTTGCCACAGTAGCAGATACGTCCCTTCGGGTGTATGATGATATGGCCTGCCTCCCCTGCGCGCCAGTGCCCCCCGGTGATAAGTTTGCGGTTCCACATGATGGCGCCTCCAACGGACTCGTTCAAAGACAGGTAGAGATAGGACTCTTTTTCCTGATTTTGTTCTGCATAGCAGGCACAGTTTGCATCATTTGCCACATAGAGCGGGTAGGGTACATATTTGTAAAAACGATCCAGTTCAATATTTGCGATATCAAAAACATGAGAATGGAGAATGAGATTCTTCTCCTGATCTATGATGCCGGGGAAGGACAGACCGGCACCGATGATTTTTCCTGAATCAATCTGGCTGTCAGAAACAAACTCATCAATTATTTTTTCCATCTCCATATACCAGGACAAGTCATCATGATAGCCATGTCTTGTCTTTAATACGTGCAGAATCCGGCCGGACAGATCAGTGATGGCCATGCGAAGATGTTTCCTGGTAACCTGGAGAGCCAGAGTATATCCACGGTTTTTATTTAGCTCAAATACTTTTGCTCTTCGTCCACCTGTGGAGGAAAGTGAACCGGCTTCGGTGATGATGCCCGCCTCCAGTAATTCATCTATGCTCCGGAGAGCAGTGGGCATACTGATGCCTAATATTCTGCTGATATCCTGTCTGGAATACTTCTCCCCATGCTTTAACAGTTGTACGATTTTCATCTGGTTGCTGGATTTCATAATAACCTCGTTGTTTTATAATATATTAGCAAGCAACCCCTCCTCAGTATGCAAAGCATTCGTTGGAGGGGTCTTCTTATAGTGATGATACTATACTGTGGAATCACCGGTCAAGTTTCATTTTTGATCAAAAGAGTTTTTCTCCTGTCTCCTCGAGTCTGCCAAGATCCCAGAGGAGGCGGCTTCCGATATATTTATCCCGTATGTCCTTTGTGCAATAAAAAGCTTCACGCATTTCCGCTTTATCGTGGCCCAGATCCTCATAAGTGTCTGTCAGACCGATTTCAGAGAGCAGATGATCGTACTCATCGAGAGTCGGAACTTCTTCTTCTATGATATCAAGGATTTCCTGCCAGTGGTTTTCAATCTGGTCGAACCTGGCTTTATGAGTGGCCGGATTATATTTCTGTTCTTTTTCTTCCAAAGCAATCATGGCATCGGCACTCTTACCCAGAAATCCGGACAATTCCTTCTTCCATCCATCCCAGGAGAAAGCATCCACATATTTTTTTGCCTTGTCATAATCGGGAGTCATGGCTTTGATCTCATCGTAGATACGGATGCAGCTCCTGGTAGCCACACCACACTGGATTCCGTGATAATCTGCGGGAGTTTTAAATTCTTCCCCGCGCATATCCCACACATGAGAAAAATAATGCTCCATGCCGGAAGCGGGTCTGGATACTCCTGCCATAGCCATGGCAAGTCCTGCGTAGATTAAACCTTCTGTCACAGCAGTTACCGCAGCTTCGTCTCTCTCTACCAGGGCTTTTGCATTGTCTGCACAACGTTTGAGAGCATCACGGACTAAAGCAGCAATCCTGGAACAATAGTATTCGCCGTTGATTACATGGGAGATTCTCCACTCACAGAGACTGATATATTTTGCGAACATATCACCAATACCGGACTGAAGGAGACGGAGAGGGGCATCCTTCATAATAGAAGTATCCGCTACCACGGCAACGGGAGCTTTGGTGTTCAGAGAAATCTTTAATCCATCTCTGATGACGGAGGAAGTTCCTGATGCAAAACCGTCCATGGAAGGAGCAGTGCCTACGATCATATAAGGTCTGCCCGTCACATAGGATACTAATTTGCCGAGATCGTTGAGAGTCCCGGAACCGGTTACCACGATATAGTCACAGGAATCATCGAAATGCATAAGAACGGAACCTGCCGCTTTCTCATCTGGCTCCACCTTTTCTTCCTTATAGATATAGGAAGTGTAAGGTACGCTGTTATCCGTGAGAATCCGTGCCACTTTTTCTCCTGCTGCCCGGTAAGTGTTGACGTCTGCGATCAGGAATACCTTATGCCCGTGCTTTTTCACCAGTTCCGGAATGCAGGTAAGGATATCTGATCCGATCCGGATATCTTCTATATTAATATCATGATCTTTGCCACATGTGCACATCCCTGCGTACTCTTTTTTAATATACTCTCTTGCGTCCATCTTTTGTTTCCTCCTTATTAATATTATATAATGACCGCCTTCTTTTATAAAGAAATTTATATAAGCTATGGTTGAACTATAGCAGTAAATGGGAAGCATGTCAAGACTTAAATAAAAAGTTTTATAAAATATTTAAAATTATGCTTGACATATATATTTGGCAATGCTATAATGAGCACAACTTAAGAAAAGAATTTAATAAAAGTTTTAAG